>JAESQY010000088.1 GCA_016764915.1 Aliivibrio sp.
CGCCTTGGCGAGATCCAGAAACTGAAATGGGAACATGTAAAATTCAAAGCCCAAGAACTACATCTGCCCGATAGTAAAACTGGGGCTAAAACTGTTTACCTTGGTGGGGCTGCTGTTGATATATTGAAGAATATTGAACGGCTGGATGGCAACCCTTACGTTATTACAGGACGGAAAGATGGTGCGTATCTTACTGACCTGCAACATCCTTGGCGGCGGATCAGAGCCAAGGCTGGATTAGATGATGTTCGTATTCATGATTTGCGTCATTCATTTGCCAGCAATGCTATTGCATTGGGTATGAGCTTACCCATGGTCGGCAAACTTCTTGGCCATACGCAGATACAAACCACGGCGCGGTATGCTCATCTGGCTTCTGAGCCTGTGAAAGAAGCTGCGAACTTGGTAGCCCAGAGTATTGCTCAATCAACATCTGCCTGAAATTTAAAAATAGACGAACAATATTGACAATGGTACCAGTATTCGGTACCATACGCGTTATTCAATTGTGAGAAATGAAATGTCATTAAAAAGAAAACACCAAAAAACTCTACAATTGATTTTTAATCGCCCTGTAAGTGGCTCCGTAAAATGGCCTGATATTGAATCCTTATTTACGACGCTTGGGGCAGAAATAGAAGAACGAGCTGGATCACGTGTTGGTGTCACCTTATTTGGTGTAATCCGCGTTTTCCACCGTCCTCACCCCACCAATGATACAGATAAAGGGGCGGTAAATTCTATTCGCTGCTGGTTTGAAGAAAACGGAGTAAGACCATGAACATGATGACATTAAATAACTATAAAGCCAAAATTGAATACGATGATGAGATTGAAATGTTTCGTGGAGAAATTCTAGGTCTTTCAGGCGGTTCTGATTTTTATGCGTCAACCGTTGCACAATTACATACTGAATTTGAGATTTCTCTTCAAGAATATTTAAGCATGTGTGTCGAGAAAAATATTGAACCAAGAAAAGAATATTCCGGTAAATTTAACGTGCGCCTTTCTCCCCACCTACATGAAGCATTAGTGGAAAAAGCCGTGACAACAGGTCAAAGCTTAAATCAGTATGTCATTCATACATTAGAAAATGCGACAGGATAATTAAATTTAAAAAACTATAGCCCTATTAAAGGGCTATAGCATAGCATTTAAGACCATGTGACATAAGTCACTCCCATAATTTCGATCTCTGAAATTTCACCACCAAGAAGTAAATCCCGAGCATAAGCGTCAAAGTCGAAATAATATTGTAATTGCTCTGGCAGGTCATTCAAAAGCCCCGTTTCTTCTGCAAATTCCTCTACATATGCCTTGGCGTGACCTTCAAAAAGAACCACATCTTCGATCTGATCTATAATATCCGACATCTTAACATTTAAGTGCTCTGATAAGTAAATCGCTCGGATCAGATTATCTCCGTCTAAGCATTCGTACGATTCAAACCAGAGCTGCAAACTCCCTTGATCAACCTCAAGTGCATTAAATAATTGGCAATTATCACCGTCAATAATGTGAAAGAAATACTCCTCTATAATCACACCGAAACAATCTTTATTTTCAGCCGATTTTTGTAGATATTCTTCATATGTGGAAAAGTAGAAACCTGTTTCTTCGAGGTTATACGGTGTCGCGTGATATTGTTGGTTTTGCATTTTGAACTCCTTTTGTTTTTGAATACAAGAGGGCTCTAAGTCTGACTTTAGGCCGTCATACAACTGGCTTCACGGAGTAATCTGGGAGCGGAAGAACTGTTGTATGAAGGACGTCAGGCTTTAAAAAGCACGGTGGGTTAAAACATTAGGAGGCCACCTGACATAAAAAACAATTTGCGATAAACGGTAAAGCATATTCAGGTTCCTCCTTTGTTCCCTAAATATATCCATTACAAAACTTCACTAGGTATCGTTGCATTCGCATTAGCTTCTGACCATGCTATTAAATCTTGCAATCGATAAAATACTCGTTTTCCATGTTTGCGAAACACAGGCCCCGTATCCATTGCCCGCATATTCTGTAACGTACGTGGACTAATACGGAGATGTTCCCCGGCCTCATTTGTTGTCAGATAATATTGGGCTGGGATTACCTTTAATTCTTCTGTCATAGCTTTTGCTCCTTTTCATTAAGAGTTTTGTTGGGGACACTTGACCCTCCTGAATATGTTAAAAACATATTTATAAAAGGGATAAACACATTGGCCGTCAAGAGATTTTATCTATCTTTTACAATAGCTTATGACAACAAAGGGCCCCCAGTGTTCTAGAGAAACTTAAACGGTTTTTCCGTATCTTTAATGCCGCAAAGAAAAATGAAATAATTTCCTCTAAAATGACATATGACTATAGAAATCCGCTTGTCATGCTTCAATATTCCTCGAATCGACAACCACCCCCTGTTTACATTTAACCCCCTTCTGTCTTTTGCTTTTTCCTTAAAAATCCTCTATCATTAGAAAAAAAACAACAAATAACGTTCTTTTAGGGAGGACGATAATGAAGAAAAGACCATTATATCTTTTCTGCCTGATCCTGTTGTGCCTCATCACGACCCAAATTAATTGGGCGCAGGCAGACCAGAGCAACTGGACAGAAGAAAAAGTTGGAAAACTTTCCGTAAAAGCTGACCGAGCTGCTACGCGTAAAAACTGGCGTCTTGCCATTAAATACGGCGAAAGAATACTTGAAGGCAGTGCTGCCCTTTATGAAGTCAATGATCCTACCTATATTACCCGCCTGAAAAACCTGAACAGATATTATGATAAAGCGGGACGTTTGACCGAGGTTGCAGGGCGGGTCAAACTGGCATATGAGCTTGCCAAAGATAACCTTGAACCAAGCCATAGTGTCGCTACCACCTGCCGTGCGCTTTATTACAGACTTCTAATCACCCAGAAGAAACACCAGGAGGCCATTCCTGTCGTTTATTTCAACATGTCCACCTTGACCAAAGGCAAAGATGATCAGTTCCGGAAACTCCACTATTTTAGGCAAATCTATGCCTTATATGGATTAACAGGACAGTTTGAAAAAGAAGAAGAAGCTTTGGTAGTGCCTCAGTTTGAAATATCTTTCTTATAAGGGCCACGTCTACCGAGTTTTGGCGCACGCTCATCAATCAAACCGACAATCCATTCCATATCATATAATGCATCAGAAACGCTAGCTGCCATTGCTGGTGACATTTTCAAGCTTTTGTGAATACGACAAAAATTATAATGCACAAAATACAATGAAAGCATATTTACATGATTGTCTATCTTTTTGGAAAAACCATTAGTTAAGCGCGTAAACCGTCTCATGCTCATACGCATTGTTAAGTTTTGACGCTCAACAAATGAAGTATTAACATCTTCAATATTGGGGTTGCCATCAATGCGCTTCTTTTTTATGCCTGTGCAATTGGCAGGGCTGTAGCGACCTTTTGTAGAATCCGAGGACGCGCCATACATCTTGATCAGTTGGGCATAATCAATATTACTACCAAAAGCGCCTTCGACAGCCTCAAGATAAGCCCTGTGACCATCTGTAGTCACCTGAACCCTATTTGCTAAACGACTAGCAACGTCATCCATAAATTCCATAGCGTATTCACTATCACGACCGCCAACTAGATAAGAAATAATCATTTTGCTATCTACATCAAGGGCAGTCCAAGTCCATAGGTCACCAGCTTCTTCTGGTGCATTCTTGGCAGTTTTCACATTCTTTTGTTTAGCATAGCAGAAAGACCAGGTTTCATCACATTGGACACGAGATGCAGTAACATTTCTAACAGTAGCATTGTGATATTCTGCGCAAGCTTCACCAGCCTGAATAAGCAACTTGGTTACAGTGTTAATAGATACGCCAACTACTCGACTAATAGACCGCATAGACGAGCCTTCAACTAGCATATTCAAAATCATTGTGCGTTTATGTAATGGTAATTTGTTCATGAAATTAATATATGAACAAATACTCTCATAGTCAAGCATAAAGTTCATTTTAACAAAAACGTTAAAACACAACTTGTCATTCGCGAAGGCGCATGATATTATCAAATAAAATATAAGGAATTGAGAGTGGAGCCACAAAATAATTTAACATCGCCCGGTGAGTTTATCCAGAAACATCTTGATGAAAAAGGTTGGACGCAAAGTGACCTAGCATATGCTATTGGTACTCAGCCAGCTTCAATTAACCAAATTTTGAGTAATAAGCGCGCTATTAGCCACAATATGGCAATATCCATTGGTGCGGCATTGAGTTGTAACCCTAGTGAGATAGCCAGCATTCAGACCAAGTGGGATATACACCTAGCAGATGCGCCAGACCCTGCCATTGCGGCTCGGGCACTTATTCTTAGCAAGTATCCCTTGAGAGAAATGGTGAATCGAGGTTGGGTTGACCCTGAATTTGGAAAAGGAACTCTTGAAGAGCAAGTGTGTAAATTTTTCAATGTTACCTCACTTAATGAAGTTCCTCATTTAAGCCATTCGGCTAAAAAAACTAATTATGATGAAGTGCCCCCCGAACAATTGGCGTGGCTATTTCGCGTTAAAACAATCGCGTCTGAAATGGCAACTCCAGCATATGATAAATCTTTATTATTTGAAGCTATTTCTCAATTTTCTGATTTGCGGATTAAACCAGATGGCGTTCGCCACGTTCCTAAATTATTGGAAAAGGCGGGTGTACGGTTCGTGGTTGTAGAGGGTATTGCTAAAAGTAAGATTGATGGCGTTTGCTTTTGGTTAGACAAGGGGTCTCCCGTTATTGGGTTGTCACTAAGATATGATAGGATTGATAATTTTTGGTTCGTGCTAAGGCATGAATGTTCCCACGTTTTACATGAGCATGGGATGGAAAATGCCATATTGGATTGTGAACTAGGGGGTGATCCGGCTTTATCGGAAAATGAAGAAGAAAGAATTGCCAATGAAGAAGCTGCTGATTTTTGCGTTCCTTCAAATAAGATGCATTCATTTTTCTTAAGAAAAAATCCTTATTTTGCTGAACGGGAAGTATTGGCGTTTTCAACGAGAATGAATGTTCATCCCGGGCTGGTGGTTGGACAATTACAGCGGCGTATGGACCGATACGATTTCTTGCGTCACTTGAAAAATACTATTCAAGGCAATTAAAGTAGCTCCGTATTCCCGAGAACCTCCAGCCATGTCATTCC
>JAESQY010000089.1 GCA_016764915.1 Aliivibrio sp.
GATCCAATGCGGCTTGACCAAACAGCAGCGATTGAGCATCGACACGAATGTCCTCTACTCGGTTGAAAGCGACCGCTTGATGTAGAAGCTGCTCGCCAATACGAGATGAGGGCTTAATGTTCCAATGTTTGAACAGATATTCACTGACTGCCTCTCGTGTTGGCGCACAGAGAGTAGAAGGAATAAATCCACTTTCCCCTTCTAAATTAATGAGTTGTGGTACACCATTGACCATATGTGCCATTGCACAACTTGCTGTACCGTAATCAAAACCAACAAACATACCGATACCTTAAGTTATTGAGGGGCGTTGATTTTACTGGTTAATCTATCTTTGGCAACTCTCTTGTTCGTAAATCCTAAATTTTTGTTACTTAAATATGTCTTCTCTAATTTAACTTGCTATACTCCGCGAAATCTCAAATAAGGTAATTTTATTATTATTATGCAGCTAGCCAAATTTTATTCAGAATCTGACAGTAAATTTCAATTCAGCCGTGAACAATCAAGTGATTTTGCTAAAAAAATTGCCCGAGATTTCAATCCGATACATGATATAGACGCCAAGCGTTTCTGTGTACCTGGCGACTTATTATTTGCTGTTCTGCTCTCTAAAACTGGCATTAGTAAAAAAATGCATTTTGATTTTTCAGGCATGGTGAATGATGGTATTCAGCTCTCAATTTCTCACAACAGTGACAATGAATATGCGCTTGCTTCGAGTGATGACATCAGCAAAGAATTTTTAACGGTCACTCGCTCTGGCGAAATTAATGATAATCCTGAGTTCATTGAGCATGTTGTTGAGAATTATGTTCAATTTTCTGGCAAAAACTTTCCGCACATTATGGTGCCACTAATGAAAGAGAAGCAGTTGATGATTAATCCTGCTCGTCCATTAGTCATTTATGAAAGTATGGAGCTGGAATTTACTCGCCTTGATCTTAGCAATCCAGAAGTTGAATTTACTGGAGCAACAATGGATGTTGAGGGAAAACGTGGCATTATAAGTTTAAACTTTACCTTCACCGAAAACGGTGTTGCTGTCGGCCATGGTATCAAACGCATGATTGCAACAGGTCTTAAACCTTATGAAGATGACGCAATGGATGAGTTAGTTGAAAAATTTAATCTGCGTAAAGAGAAGTTTCTAGCCGCTAACTCCATTGCCGCTTAACCTTTATTCATTACCAATAAAAAGGCTTCTATTAAGAAGCCTTTTTTATATCTGATTGCTTATAACAGCGCTTGTAATGGGTGCTTCATCTTAATTTTGTCCAATCTTTTTGCTTGGCTGCGACATGAATAGCCAGTGGCTAAACACCTATCTTGCGGCAATTTATCTAAGTTAGGCTGCCAACTCAGCGCAAAAATATCTTTTGAGGTTTGTAGCTTATCCGCCTCATGCCCAAATGTCCCAGCCATCCCGCAACAGCCCACCGGAATGGTTTGCAGAGTGATCCCAAAGTGCAAAAAAATGGCGCCCCACTCTTGTTCAGAATTTGGCAGCATGGTTTTTTCAGTACAGTGACCAAATAGATACCAAGGTTTGATATCTTGAGCACCCAGAGATTGGAAATCTTGCAGTCTTGGCAGCAACCACTCATGCACCAATAACACCTCAAAATCGCCACGTTTATCTCCCAGAGCCTCTTTATACTCATCGCGATAACAAAGCACTAACGCTGGGTCTACACCTACCAAAGGGATATTAAGCTCTGCTATCTCCGCCAAAAACTCAGCAGTCGATGATGCGGTTTTTGCAAACGCTCTCAAAAATCCTTTTACGTGCTGTGCCTTACCATTGGGTTTAAACGGCAATAGTAATGGTTTCTTACCTAAATTTTGTGCTAATAGAACAAAGTCAGCCACCACGTCAGCATCATAAAAGCTAGTAAATGGGTCTTGCACAATCAACACATAATTATTTCGTTCTGACTCTGACAACGCTTTTAACCATTCAAGATCAAATTTGGCGGGGTGTTGTCCGGCAAACCGCTCAGCTAACGTCGGAATAGACAGTGCAGGGGTGTCTACATAACCAACAGCCGATTTAGTCAAGCTTTGCACCCAACGCGGCGTCATCACGGCATTAACAACTGCGGGCATTTTTGCCATCAGCGGTAACATCGTTTCAATGTTCCCACCAGATAATCTTTAACTGGACGTTGATATCGATCGTAATAGATATTCAAGAAACGCGATCGAAAGCTTGGAACGTCCACTTTAATTGGACACTGACTGGCACACGCTTTACAGGCTAAGCAGCCGTTCATTGCCTCATACACTTCATGCGAGTAGTCGTACTCGTTTTTCTTGTAATAGCTGTTTTTTAACCTATCCATAATCTGTTTAATGCTAGGTCTATGAGTCAACAGCTGTTGCTCAAGCTCAATAGGATCGATACCTTGATCTGCCAACTGTCGTAACCATTCACGAACCAAACCAGCACGACCTTTGGGCGAGTGGCGTCGGTCTGCCGTCACCTTCATCGAAGGACACATTGGTGAATCGACATCATAATTAAAACATAAACCGTTACCGTTACACTCCATCGCTTGATTAAAACTGTCTCTCACCTCAACGGGGATCTGACGATCGTAATAACCTCGTTTAGTGTCAGACACTTTTACCAACTGCGCATCACTATTGAGTGGCGTGCAAATTTTACCTGGATTCATTTTATTATCAGGATCAAACGATGCTTTCACTCGTCGAAGTTCAGTAAACAGTTCATCACCAAAAAAAGCAGGGCTGTACTCTGAACGAAAACCTTTACCATGCTCCCCCCACATTAAACCGCCATATTTTGCGACTAACGCAACCACTACATCCGAGACTTCATGCATCAACTGTTCTTGTTTAGGATCACACATATCCAGCGCAGGCCTAACGTGTAATACACCTGCATCCACGTGACCAAACATGCCGTAGTGAAGTTCTTTGCTGTCTAATAACTGGCGAAACTCTACGATAAAATCGGCTAAGTGCTCAGGTGGAACACAGGTATCTTCAGCAAACGCGATTGGTTTGGCGCTGCCTTTAGTCGCGCCTAACAGACCCACCGCTTTTTTACGCATGTTATAAATGCGTCCAATGCTGGCCACATCATCACAGATTTGATAGCCAATAAC
>JAESQY010000090.1 GCA_016764915.1 Aliivibrio sp.
ACTTGCCGGGCTCCTGAACACCGACCGCCCTGCTCTCTATCACCCACACCCACGTTCAATCGCATCATCAATGGTGATGACTTGGCGGAAAATACCATCCACTCCAAGTGATCCACCTTTTAATGCTTTGTGGCTGATATCGATATTTTTGTCTTTGGCCCCTGTCCATTTTGGGTAGGCTTCATGAGCAGTACTTGATGGGGTAGATAAATAAGTGGTGCGGTATTTGGACTGAATCGACATACCACCTGCGTAGTCATCCAATTCACCAAACTTAGGTATCCAGAACACCTCATCAAAATAGACATGACCGTTAAAGCCTTGGCTGGTTCGTGCGTTTGTAGATAAGAAATAGAGTGAGGCTCCATTACTTAATTGCAGCTCATCTTTGCCTTTAAGCTCAACGTCCCCAATCTCAAGCGCAAATTTTCGAATGTAGTTTTTGAATATCTCACTCTGCTTGCGAGAGGCTGATAAAAAGACCTGGTTGTCACCGTTAAGCACTGCATCTTCAAAGGCTTCAAACGCAAAGTAATACGTTAAACCGATTTGACGTGATTTGAGGTAGAAACGGAACTCGTTCAGCTCGTCATCACATTTGTGAGAGTGAATGTCTTTTTGATAAGCAAAGAACGTTTTCTCACGAAAGTCCGTTAATAAGTCGGCAGTAATGCAAGAGACATCATTCTTAGTCTTATTGTTTGGCCTGCCACGTTTCTCTTCTGAATAACCTTCGCCGTTTCTTGGTTTCTTCTTGCGGCGCTCTGCAGCATCTCGTTTGTGCTTTTGCTCAAGCAACATTTCCAACTCTTTCAGTTGAGTTTCGTGCTTTTGGTCTACCCACAATAGATACGCAATTCGCTGCCTAAGCATTAACTCAACAGGCGCATCATCGCGCATTTTCTTCCACTCAAACTTTGATATCCACTGTTGAATTGTCCTGGGCGCGAGTGTTAATGCCTCGGCAATTTCAGCGGTTTTATATTGGCGCAAGTAGTACCCCAATGCAGAGGTTTGCACTTGGGTATAAATGGGTTGTTCTGATGATACTGCTGAATTCATTTTCATCGTTACAGTGTGCAATAACAAAAATAATCCCTCAGTAAATCAGGATTCTATATTCCTTGTTTAGAAGCGAGATGAATACAAAAAGAGGTGTAATTTCGCTAAATTAAAATGAGAAATCACAGGAGATGAGCGACATGTTTCAATCAAAAGCCATTTGTATTTTGACTGCAGGTAAAACCGTAGACGGTCGGGATATTGACCAAAAAATCATTGATGATATTGCGCAAACCTATGACCCCGAGGTCTACAACGCTCGCATCAATGAGAACCACTATAAGTGGAGCAGCAAGCTTGGTTCGGTGCTATCGGTAGAGAAACGCGACAACCAATTGTTTGCAGTGCTTAAACCCAATTCTCAACTATTGAATGTGGTTGAGTCGGGGCAATTGCTGCACACCTCTTGTGAGTTTATGGAAGATTTTGCAGGTACAGGTCAAGCCTATTTGACAGGGCTAGCCCTCACTGATGAACCCGCATCACTGGGCACCACTGAGATTCATTTATCAGACAACTCGAAAGAGAAAGGCGTGGTGTGTTTAAGCAGTGGCGCAACCATAGGCAAAGAGTCGTTCGATAAGCCAGAGCTAACTAAACAAGATGATTTAAGACTCCTGGCACGAATTAAACAACTGTTCAGCTCAAACGCTGAGCCGTCTAAATCACTTGATGAAGAGAATGAAGAAATGAGCGAAGAGCTAAAAGAGTTACTACAGGCGCAATCTGCGCAAATGACAGCCTTATCAGCGCAAGTTACCAGCCTAAGTGCCGTGGTTGTTGAGCTAACGCCTAAAGAGCCTGAAAAGGAAGAACCGGAAGAGAAAAAAGACGAAACCGAGCTAACCAGTAAGGTCGAAGCACTGTCGAGCAAACTTGATGAAGTGGTAACTAAATTGAGCAAAATCACTGATGAAAATCCGCGAAAACTGGCGGGTGAAGACGCTGATAACGACTACTTATAAGTAACCGGCTATCGAGTTTCTTATTCTCTTTTAAACGTATTAATTTTATTTGGATTTAATTATGCAACCAAAAACAAAACTGGCCGTAGAAGGTTATAAAAAAGCCGTAGCCAAGCAAAACGATGTGGATGATGTCACTGAGAAATTCAATGTCTCTCCCAACGCAACACAGAAAGTTGTGGCACAAATTCGCGAAAATAACTGGTTCTTGCGCAAAGTAAATATCGTGCCTGTGAGCAACCAAAAAGGTGAAGCCATTGGTTTAGGCGTGACGGGTATGATTGCCAGTCGAACCAATACCAAAACAGGTACAGAGCGTAAAACCAAAGCCGTGTACAACATGATATCCATGCCGTACTTGTGTGAAAAAGTAGATTTTGATTCGCACATTCGATATGAGCAGTTAGATGCCTTTGCTCATTTTCCTAACTTCAACAAACTGATCACCTCACAAACTCGTGAGCAGATTGATATGAACAAAGTCACCATCGGTTTTTATGGCAAATCGTGCGCCGTTAATACCAATGCAGAAACCAATCCAAACGGCGAAGATGTGTGTAAAGGGTGGTTCCAAGCCATTCGTGACCACAACGCTGATGCAATGCTCGTTCGAGGTAAAACCGTTGATGAAATTCGCATTGGTGAAGGTGGTGATTTCGTAAACCTTGATTTGGCCGTCATGAACGTCAAAGGGCTATTAGGTGATGAATGCGTCAACGCGACCGATTTAGTCGCCTTGATTGGCTCTGATCTTCTTTCGTATGACAAAGCCAAGTTTTACGCTGCTCATGGTAATACCCCAAGCGAAAAATCACTGATTGAAGATAAACAAGTGATCGGCACTTATGGCGGTTTACCTGCTCTGTGTCCACCGTCATTTCCGCCAACGGGGATCATGGTGACAAGCTTGAAGAACTTATCCATCTACATTCAAAAGGACTCCATTCGCCGCTCAGTCGCCATTAAAAACGACCGACTTGATCAGATTGAAAACTTTGAATCCATGAACATGGCGTATGTGGTCGAGCAACTGAAAAAAGCAGCGGCTATTGAGTTCGATAACGTGAAGCTTTGGATTGATGGCGCTTGGGTTTAACCCCATAACTTAACACCCCCCATGCAGGCTATCGCGGCTTTATCAAAAAGGATTAATTTTTGTTATTAGCTAAGCGTTCAGCCTGCACCTAAGAGGTTCTTATGGAATTTGTTGGAAATAAAAACGAACAGTACAGCTCAACACTGCCAGCAACAGAGCTATACCCAGAGCTTACGATTGCAGAGTTTCAGTCTGTGTTTCATTTTTTGAGTAATGAAACAGAGGCGGGGATTTTGCACCACTGCACGGTGGCCAGAGTCACGGTGAACCAAGAGCTATTAGACACCATTAAACCTTTTGGCAGCCTGGACAAATTATCCCTTGAGCGTTTTGGCGAAACTCAAACTGGAGTCACTTTATACAAACAGGCGGTGGTTGCGTTAACGGCCAACTTTCTTGTTGAAAACCAATTAAGCATGAATGCCACCACTGAGGCTGCAGAGCGGCAAGAGGCCATTCAAGCCAAAGCCGACCATTCATTGGTGCAGTACCGCCGAGCCGTTGATTTGCTGCTTAACGCGAAAGAAACCTACTGTTTTGAGGTGGTGTGATGAAAGCGCTGCAAAGTTTAACTGAGCTATTACCAAGCAGGTGACAGATGCCAAAACCCTTGATGTGTGGGCTGAGGATGGCGAATTGGTTTGTACCCAGTCAAGTGTGATTGATGGGTTTGAGATTGCTTATACCGTCAATATCAACATGACAGGCGTGGACGTTCAGCCGCATATTCTGATGATGCACCTGGTGACTTGGCTTAATAAATACGATGTAGAGCGAGAGAATAAAGGGTTGTCGCCACCGTCGTTCGCTACCGAATTGTTGGATAAAGGCAAATGCGATATCAAGCTGAAAATTGATATTCAAGAAGCTTACTCACTGAGTGAAAGTGAGCAGGGCAATTGGCAGCAAAACGGGACTCGATATGAGTGCGTGAGTGAGTTTACCAATGCAGTCGTTGAAGCTGATTTACCACCGCTGCTTTTTATCGGAGGTCATGAAAAGGATCTTCCATCATGCAGCTAACCAGTCCTGAGCATTTAACCCATGTCATTAATGGGTTGATATTAACGGCCCCTGAAAAGTTTGATTTAAATAAGCGTTTGGCCAATCGCTCACGGCAGTTCTTTAGAGAGCAAATACGCAAACAGCGCGATATTGACGGCAACAGTTATCAAAAAAGAGGCAGGCGAAAGATAACGCTCGATAGCAAAACCCGAAAAGCCAAAGAGAACAAAAATATGCTGCTTGGTTTTGGCCGAGCACTAAAAACCAAAGTGGATGAACAGAGCTTTGAAGTCGGCATTGCAGGTGTGGCAGGCAATATGGCAAGAGTCCACAACGAAGGTGAGGGCGCATCATTCACAACACGAGTTAATGGCTATTACAACAGCCGAACCAGTCGCTGGGAAGGTGGGGTAAAAGTGAAACAGAACTACCAAATGCCCAAACGAACATTCATTGGATGGACACCAGCGCTTGAGCGTGAATTGCTTGCCATGGTGTCAGAGCACTTTTTAACAGGCGTGGAGAGCTAAATGCAAACCGTAAGATTGAAACCTAAAAAAGGATTGCTGGTTCGCGATCCACTCACCCGAGAGCCGTTAAAGGCCACGGGCGAAACTAAACCAAGAAACACTTACTGGCTGCGCCGAATACAAGACGGCACCGCGCTTATTGTTGAGCAGAAAAAGGAAACTAAATAAATGAGCATTAGCTTTTCAGAGGTTCCAAACAATGCACTGGTGCCAGGCGTTTATATTGAAATTGATAACAGCCTAGCCAACAGCGCCGAAGACCAACAAATATTTTTAGTGATCGGTAATGCGGTTGCGGGGGCGGCTGTTGCTCCCAATAAGGTGGTGCTTTGCATGAGTGAAAGCTCAGCCCGTGAGCAGTTTGGTGAGTCGGACATTACCAAAATGTTGAAGTACTTAAAAAAACAAGATGAAACCATGCCCGTTTACGCGGTGAGTGTGGATGCTGGCGACACCATGAGCGCCCTTGCTGCTCTTGGTGATAAACAGTACCACCACATTATCTGCTCATTGAATGATGATACGACCGTGCGTGATTTGGGTGAGTTTTTAGATAAACGCTACGAAGCTTTGCAAATGATACCGGGCATCGCTTATTTACCTAAAAAAGATACGCATGCTGGGCTTGTGACTTATGGCGCGAAATCTAACTGCCCATTAATCAGTTTTATGTCCATTAATGCTGTTGGTGATTCAGCCAATGTGGCGCTAACCGAAGCGGAAGCAATCGCTGCGTGGGCTGGTCAAATTGCCCCTTCATTAGCTAATGATCCATGTCGACCACTTCAAACACTCAAAATGAATGGAGTGTATTCGATAGCGGCCAGTGAATTTGATTGGGCTGAGCGTAACTTACTGCTGCACGAAGGCATGGGTACCTACACCGTAACCGCCACAGGTGAAGTGTTGATTGAGCGCCCCGTTACTGCTTACACAGAAAATGCGGCAGGGATTGCGGATAACAGTTATCTCGATGTGATGACACCTGCAACGGCCATGTACTTTCGCCAAAAACAACGCTCACTTATTCAAAGTAAATACGGGCGACACAAACTGGCCAAAGATGGAACGAATTTCGCTCCAGGACAAGCCATTGCCACCCCGAGCATGATTAAAGGTGAGCTGTTAACTCTTTACAAAGCGTTGGAGTATCAAGGCATTGTTCAAGATTTTGAGGGCTATAAAAAGTCGTTAATTGTGAACCTCGATGCAAGCAACAAAAGCCGCATCAACTATCAAGACAGTCCACAGTTTATCAATGGTTTGATCATCACTGCGGGTAAAATTCAATTTAGAAAGTAACTCATTAACGTGAGTTTCTTGGAGTAAATTATGAGTACAAATATAACCAGTCGTGGTTTTTTGGATGCGGGCTCTTTAGGGCGACTGCCAACCAAAGAGGGAGCCACCATTAATTTTGGTGGCATAAAACGAGAGCCTGTTTTGGGTGACTCTGGCGTTCTTGGCTACAGTGAATCATTTGATAGTGCGCCAAGCATTAAGGTCACCATTGCTCACGTTAATACCACTGATGAAACCGCGATTAAAAACTTCACAGGTGAGAACCTTACCTTTAATACCAACAACGGTAAGAGTTACACCTTAATGAATGCATGGGTCGGCGATCCACTTGAGCTGAATATTAAAGATGGTCAGCTCGAGGTGATGTTCTATGGCACCGAGCTTACTCCCCAATAGACACGAGGTAATAACATGTTAACGCTATTACTAAAACGACAAGCACGAGCAAAAGTCTTGGCAGAGCAACAGACAGTAAACCAGAGCAAAGTTGAGCCTGGTGACGACATGCCAGGTGACGTGCAAAAAACCTCACGCCCATCACTGGATGAGAAACCGTGGGATGAAGTGCAACAGACGTTGAAGATGGACTTGGAATACTCAAGAACCTTAGCTGGCTCTCAAGAGAAGGTGCCATTTAAAGAAGAGCTCATTAAAAAGTACACGCCATTGGTTAAAAAACTGCTCAGCACACACGACAACCTTGAAGGGCTTGATGTGATTTGGTGGTTCTATCAATGGCAGATTGATTGTGGTCTGTTGGCTTTAATTCATGATGAGTTTAAAGCGGCGATATTAAAAGGTTTGAACACGCCAAGCAGTTGGAAATCAGGCGGTCAAACGGCTTACTGCGACATTGTTTTTAAATACTCGCATGAAGCTCAAAAAGCTAAGAAATCGTTCAACAGTAAATACCTCAGTGATGCCATCACCGATTTACTAGAAGGCACACTTGCTACCAATCCGCCATTGAAAGTGAAAATGTTTCGCCTGGCGGGTGATCTGTTGCTTGAAGCGGGTAAGCCTAAAGAAGCACTCGCACTGTTTGAAATTGTCATGACGATTGACCCTAAAAAAGGCGGTCGTATAACCAAAGTGAAAGAACTAAAAGAAGAGCTTAATCATGAGTAAAAAGTTTTCTACTGTGAAATTGATGACACCCATGGAAGTGGACGGAAAAGAAGTCACTGAAATCAAACTTCGAAAACCGTGTGCTGGTGACTTGCGTGGTTTGAATTTGATTGGCGTGGTTGAAATGCACTTTGATGCGGCTAGTGTGATTTTACCAAGAATATCTTCACTGAATGAGCGCGATATATTGAACATGGAGGTGGAGAACTTAGCGCCACTAATGACGGAAATCGCCTCTTTTTTCGTGGATATGAAACACTAATTGAGCGGGTAGAAACCTATTATGCCGATCTCGCGCTAGTGTTTCATTGGCAGCCTAGTGAAATAGACAGACTCAGCTTAGACGATTTGATTTTCTTTCGTGAAGAAGCCCGAGTTCGTCACCAACCAGAGAGCACTTAGCTCTCTTTTTTGTACCTAAAATAGGGCCATATTATGAAAATGAACTTGTCCGTCGTCATGGGCGTTGTAGATAAAGTCACTAAGCCGCTTAAAGAGATGAGCGGAGATTCTGATCATTACGCCAAGAAAATAAAAGCCATTCAACAAGCACAGAGTGATGGTTCTAGTGCGCTGACTATGATCGCTTCCTATCAAAAAATTCAGAAAGAGTTGGATAAGAATGCACTTGAAAGCAAAGAGGCCACAGAGAAGCTCGACAAACTAAAAAAGCAAATGGCGGCAACCACAGAGCCAAGTGCAGCACTGACTAATCGGCTGGCCAAACAGAGCGAGAAAGTCTCCAGGCTTGAAGCGAATCACGATAAATACGAACAGGCACTTCATAGCACCAGTAAACAAATGAAGAAAACAGGCGTTAACGTCAACAAGCTTGATAGTGAATTTGACCGACTTTCTAAAAGCCAGATGAGCCATGCAAAGCAAGTCGACTCAGTAAGTAAAAAATACAAACGATTGAAAACGGCAATGGCCCCGATTCAAAAGCTGAGTAAATCAATCAAAATGCCCAACCTTCGCTCGGCTGCTGTCGGAAAAGGCGCGGCGTTGTTGGGTGGGTTAAGCCTGGGTGGGTTATTCAATGAGATTAACAGTACCGCTGGGGTGATGGACAAGTTGGCTAAATCCTCTGCCACCTTAAAGATGCCGATTTCTGAGCTGCAAGCGATGCAATCTCAAGCTGAGCATGCAGGTGTTAGCTCTGACACGATGACCGCCGCTATGGTGCGTTTTACCAAGCGTTTAGGGGTACTGCAAACCACTGGCAGTGGCGCTATGGGCTCGTTTCTAAAGAAAGGGAAGAACCCTCTGTATGAAGAGCTTGAAACCGCAGGAGATACCCAGCAGGCTTACGATAAATTGCTGGCCTCTTTTTCTACCTTAAAAACTACCCAAGAGCAGATGGCTTTTGCTGATGCTGCGTTTGGTCAGGATGGGCGAAAAATGCTCATCATGTTACGTGAAGGTACTGAAGGGTTAGGCGCTGCGCGAAAAGAGCTGAATGAGTTAGGCGGCGGGGCCAAAGCTGAGGATGCAAAAAAAGCCGAAGCGTATAACGATGCGCTGCAAAAGGTGCAAGAGAGTATCCGCTCTATTAAGTTCGCAGCACTTGCGCCAGTGATGGCAAGAATAACAGAAGCCTTTACCGAGTTCTCTAACAAGTTTAAAAATGCAAAATGGCGCACTGAGCTGATTGAGAAGATAATTCAAACAGTGAATGGTCTCTATGAGGGTTTCAAGTTCCTGGGCAATATCATTATGTTTGCCTCCAAAAACTTCAAAGGGATCATAGCAACCCTTGCCATCTTAAAAGTGGGTTTGATTGCGGTAAATGCCGTCATCATGGCAAACCCCGTAGGACTTATGGTCGCGGCCATTGGTGCTGCGATTATTGCGGTGACCTATTTGATTGATAAATTTATCGGCTTTGATGTGGTATTGAAAGCGGTCAGTGGTGCGATTGGTTGGGTATGGGATGGCATTAAGGCGATGATAAATATGCTGCCTGATGCACTGATACCCGATGGCTGGAAAACATCTTTAGCATCGGCGGGTGGTGAGGTGGATAGCCTCAAAGAGAAGCTGAGTCAGATAAAAGATAAGAATGCCCAAATAGGTATCACCACTGATGAAACCCTAAGCAGAAGAGCAAACGGACAAGAAAATCAGGGCTTATCGGGCAACATCATTCCAATGTCAAAAGCCACACCACTAACCAATCAAACCGTGAAGAGCCAAGCTGAAGTGGCACTAACGATTAAGTCTGAAACGCCTGTCAGGGTCGATAAAGCAACCAGTGAGAAAGGTACCGATTTAAAGGTGAATGTGGGGAATATGATGGTGAGCTATTGAGCTAAATTAGTTAGCTTTGGTGTTTACTATCAAATTTAAAGTTAAATGGGCCCACTATTGTGTTCTCGTTTTTAATTGATGAGTCGATTCATTTTTCCTAGGGCTAAGTTACGGCTGTTGGGGGCTCATTTCTTAGAACTTTTGGTTGGTCAATTTTTGACATCCTTGTAGGGTGTATTTTATAGATAAGAAAGTCATAGTTTTTAGAAAACGCGATATTTAAAAACAGAGATACGAGGGCATCTGAATTAGTTGAAATGATCTAGTAAATAAATATCCACCTAACGCCAATGAAAAAGGCTTGATAAATCAAGCCTTAAAATTAAAGGTATTTGGTTATATCGGAGAAGAATAGGTCTCCACTTTTTGGCTGCTCGTACACTAATATTCCATTTTCACGTACGTATTTCAAAGGAATTTTAGGGTTATTGATATCCTTCCCTTCTTCTGCATACCATTTTGTAGCCCACTTATCATAATAAAATTCTAAATCATTAGGTCTAAGTAACCAAATTTCTTGAAGCTCAATATCTCTATAAACAGCAAATACCCAGTCAACTTTTCTATACTTTTCTATGATTTTTGGGTTCATATGATGATGTGTTGAAAAACCTTTTACCAAGTTAACATTTAGTGACTTCAACTCATACTCATTTTTAAATCGATCTACAGCATCATTTCCTTCCCTTCCGGGCAAATCTTTTAAGCCTGTAACCAAAAGTACCTGAAGCAGTTTTCCTGCATTATCTTGGAATATATCTGTTATACCTTCCCCTTTTGCGAGATGTTCCATATCTCTAACACTTGGGAATATATGGTTTAGCCATTCGATTTGTGTTTCAAAGAATAACGGCTCATATAATTTATTAGGGTTAATATCGAATGCACTTGCTACAGAGCAAAGTATGTCAAGACTAGTTTCGTTAGAAATGTTTTCAATGCGACTAACCTGACGAACGTTAATATCAGCTCTTTCAGCTAGTTCTTCTTGAGTCCAATGATTTTCATTTCTTAATTGTTTTACATTGATAGCCAACTGCCATATTAAATCTTCTTTGTTCATTGTTATCCCGTATTTTTGTTATATTCGGGATACAAGCTATTTGTATGTCAACGAGATAAACAGGACGATCATGTCTGGTCGGACCTGACTATCTGGTCTTGTAAGGTACTAAGGAAAGTAGTTAACCTTATTTGATTAACGTATACTTGGTATTCCTTTGTCAAATAGCGAGAAGTATCAAACATTATGCAAGACATCTTGAAAGTAGGCCGCTCAGATTCGATCTATAATGGCCACAGCTACCTGACGAAGGTGCCTGTAATGGCCATCGTCCCATTCATCGAAGAATACACTCAACCTAATGATACCGTTATAGATATATTTGCGGGTTCAGGTATGACAGCGGTTGCTGCGAAAATGACTGGTAGAAATGCTATTGTTAGTGATATATCTCGTCTAGGTAAACACATCGGTACAGGTTATCTCAGTAGCGTTAGGCCAGAAGAATTTGAAGCTGAAATACACCGGATATTCGATGAAAGTAAAGCTGCGGTAGGTCACTATTACCATACGTTTCGAGAAGAAGATGAAACACAAGTTTCATTGGGTAAAACTATTTGGTCTTTTGTTTACGAGTGTGAGCATTGTCAGCAAGAGTTAAATTACTATCATGCTCTTCAAGCAAATAACTGGGATTCAAAGAATCTTAAGTGCCTTTCGTGTAAACACCCCTTTGTTAAAAAAGGTGCTAAGTTTCTAAGGGACGAACCTGTTGTAGTTTCAATGAAAGGAGTAAAAGGAAAGCTAATTGAGCAAAATTTGACTCATATTGATCATGAAAAAATTGCCAACGCAGAAATTTCTGACATATTTGAGCACTTCCCTAGTGTAGATATCCCTGAGGATCGTGAGATGTATAAACGGTCAGCACTCAAAAAATGGAATCTTACATCGACCCACAAATTTTTCTCACACCGTAACGCTATTGTCCTATATGACTTATGGCAGCGTTTTGAGTTAGTAAAAGACGAATCTTTAAAACAGAAGCTAAAGTTTGCATTTACGGCAATACTTCCGAGAGCATCTAAACGTTACCAGTGGAGCAAAAAGTCACCTTTGAATGCGGCAATTCAAAACTACTACATTGCTCCTGTTTTCTATGAATGGAACGTATACGCGCTAATTGAACGAAAAGTGAATGCTCTTATCAAAGCAGACCGTCAAATAACTGATTATCTTGGTAAGAATATTACCAACACTCAACAACAGTACATTACTGCTTCAGCAGATAATCTTGCCCACCTTCGTGATAATTCAGTAAATCTTGTTTTTACAGATCCTCCTTTCGGCTCAAATATTTTCTATGCGGACATGAATTTGTTCCATGAAGTATGGTTAGGTGAATATACTGACAATACTTCTGAAGCAGTGATGCGCACTACTGGAAAAAACAAAGTTAAGAGCAAAGAAAACTATCAAAATATTTTGACGGGTGCTTTCAGGGAAGTTCGTAGAGTATTGAAAGATAATGGTCACTTATCTGTAGTGTTTGGTAATAGTCAAGGTTCTATCTGGGCTGTCGTACAGCAAGCTTTACGTGATGCAGGGTTTACAAGTAAGCCAGTAAATATCACTATTTTAGATAAAGGGCAACGCAGCGTTAAAGGACTGAACTCAGGTACAGAAAAAGTTGTAACTCTTGATCTTATTGTCACTGTACAAAAAGTTGCAGAAGAATCATCGGACACAACATTTGAACTACGAAATGATAGTTTAGGCATAATTGAAAGTACTATTGACAATATTACCTTCAATGAGGAAATCACAGCTAGCCATATCTACTTAGATATATTACGTAATGCTATGTATGAAGGCGTTACCATAGCGGAAATTAATTTAGGTGATATCACCCAAATAATACATAGCAAAGGCTATAAAATAGACCCGGATACTGGAAAGTTAACCCAAGAATAATTAGCCAGTGGTGACTGCCTTAACAGATTGTCACCACTGCTTGCTGTGAAATGAACGATTCTCTTTATACATTAGTCCATTAGCAATAATTCTAGTGACATGTAAACAGAGAATTTCAGACTATAACTCAAAATCACTCTCACACCTTTTTGAATAACGCCCAATCGAATATTTCTTATTGAATATATTTAACCCATACACGTATATCCATGATTAAGCCTAGCAGGATGAACCTACTAACTTGGTTTTGTCCATATGTGAGTAAAATAGGCATCAGTAACCCTGTGGTTATATACAGCCCTCTACCATTTTGATAAGATAATTCTGTTTTTATGCCTTGAGTACCTGAGACCCAATACTTCATTGGAGAGGAAGCATATTAACCGACTCAGCCACCACTCGTGGCTGGGTTCTTTTGTATTCAAGGCTCTATCTTATGGAGCTCTGAATGCAAACAAACACCTTACACAATGGTCAATTGCAACTCATCAATGCGGATTGCCTAGACTACCTGAAAACCCTTCCTAGTAACTCTATTGACCTTATTCTTACCGACCCACCTTACTTCCAAGTGAAGAACAATGCATGGGATAATCAGTGGCCTGATGTGGAAACGTTCTTGGCATGGCTTGATGAAGTGCTTGTTGAATTCTGGCGCGTATTAAAACCGTCAGGCAATTTATACCTGTTTTGTGGCTCTAAATTGGCGGCTGATACTGAGCTGCTGATCCGTTCTCGTTTTGACGTGTTTAATCACATCGTATGGGCAAAACCTTCGGGTGTATGGAAACGAGCACACAAACCTCACTTGCGTTCATTTTTCCCCTCAACAGAGCGTATTATCTTTGCTGGTCATTACGATGCTGAGGGTTTTGCAAAAGGGTGCAGTCAGTACGCAAGCAAATGTACTGAGCTGAAAAAAACGGTGTTTAAACCTTTAATGGACTATTTTAAAAACGCGAGGGATACACTTAAGGTTTCAGCAAAAGAGATCAATGAAGTGACAGGTACTCAAATGAGCTCACATTGGTTCTCTTACAGCCAATGGAAGCTGCCAACTGAAAAACAATACCAACAACTCCAGAGCCTATTTGCCGCCAAAAGTGGCGTCTTGTCGCGCAGTCATGCTGAACTATCTAATGAATATAGCTTGTTGAGTAATGAGTATGGTGAGTTATTGAAAGAGCACGATGAGTTAAAAACTGAATATGAAGCACTACGTCGACCGTTCCAGGTGACTGATGAAATCCCTTATACCGATGTTTGGACGTATGCGCCTGTCCAATACTATCCAGGTAAACACCCATGCGAAAAACCTGCAGATTTACTCGAACACGTTATTTCAACCAGCAGCAGAGAAGGGGCCGTTGTGCTTGATGCCTTTATGGGCTCGGGTTCAACAGGGCAAGCGTGTCTGAAGCTTGATAGAAAATTCATTGGTATCGAGATGGAAGAGGGCACGTATACAGAGGTTTTGAAGAAGTTTAGCTAGTATTACGAGAAAAACCACCGCCATTTAACCGCCACTAAAACGAAAAACCCCTGCAACCTATTGATTGCAGGGGTTTAAATTGGTGGAGCTGGGGGGATTTGAACCCCCGTCCGAAAATCGTTCGCCGTTGGCGCTACATGCTTAGTCGATCTTTAATTTCACTATCAGACTGCGAACCGACACGCCATCTAATAACTATCCTGAATTATTTTTAGTATTTCGGCTCTCAGGAAGGAGCGTCCACACGATCTCGTTTGGGTTTGATCTCTTGTTGTTCCCCGTCTTACAAGCGGAAGCTAGGGCAAGAGAGCTCTGAGCAGGTTATTAAGCTGCTAGTGCGTAGTTTTCGTCGTTTGCGACTATTTTTTTGCGGCTTTTTACGTGGCCAACCGCCCCACGGCATGCTCCTAAGGTTGCAAAATTCCCGTCGAATCCTGAATCAGCCCCTAAGTAGAACGAAACGATAGTAACAGAAAATTAGGTTCTGTCTAGCCTCTACCGAATCAAGTGGTTAAGATTAACGCAGACTGCTCTTCATAATACGAGCTTTATCGCGATTCCAATCTTTTTCCTTCATATCTGAACGTTTATCGTGCAATTTCTTACCTTTAGCAACACCAATTTTGAGTTTTACCCAAGAGCGAACCCAATACATGGAGACCGCGACCAGTGTCATACCTTCTCGGTTTACGCGACCAAGCAGGTTATCCAGTTCACGACGGCTCAGCAACAGTTTGCGAGTGCGTGTTGGATCAGCAACAACATGGGTTGATGCTTGTTGAAGAGGGGTGATATTCATGCCACTTAAGAAAGCTTCGCCGTTACGTAAAAAGACGTAGCTTTCCGCAATATGAACTTTGCTTTCGCGAAGAGATTTAACTTCCCAGCCTTGGAGTTCGAGTCCAGCTTCGATCTCATCATCGATGAAATATTCGCGGCGGGCTTGTTTGTTCAATACAATTGTATTGCTGCCCACTTTTGATTTAGATTTATTTTTAGCCATAATCATTACATTATACGTATTGCTCCATGATTGGCGAATCATTTTGTACTGACACTTGCTTTCAAAATGGTATTATTTGCCCTAAGTTTGGTTTTAAGGATTGGTTATGCCACAAGTTTGTCGTTCTGCACTGGTGCCGTTTAGTGCAAAGCAGATGTTTGACCTGGTAAATGATGTTCATGCTTACCCTCAGTTTTTGCCAGGATGTGTGGGTTCAAAAGTATTAGAAGCCACTGATGAGTCTATGACTGCGTCGGTGGACGTTGCAAAGGCGGGTATCAGCAAAACATTCATCACCTCAAATCGGTTAACCGATGGTCAGCAGATTGTCATTAATTTAGTGGATGGCCCGTTTAAAACTTTAGCGGGTGGCTGGCATTTTACTGAGCTTGATGCGGAAGCGTGTAAGATTGAGTTGAAGCTTGATTTTGAGTTCACCAATGCGCTGGTCGAGATGGCCTTTGGCAAGATATTTAAAGATCTTACCTCGAACATGGTGAACGCGTTTACTCAACGTGCGAAAGTGATTTATGACTAATGACAATATGGTTCAAGTTGAGGTGGTGTATCCGCTGCCCAACGAGCAGAAAGTACTGAACTTAGTGGTGCGCAGCGATCAAACGGTGGAAGAGATCATCCTGCAATCTGGTGTGTTAGAGCTCTACCCTGATATCGATCTTAAAGTGAATAAGATTGGGGTGTTTAGCCGCAACGTTAAATTGGATGCCACTGTTCGTAACCGTGACCGCATTGAGATATATCGTCCATTGCTTGCGGATCCAAAAGAGATCAGAATGCGCAAAGTCGCTCGAGATAAAAAAGCGGCGGCGCAAAAAATAGTGGCTGAGAAAACAGAAAAAAGAGCCGCTGCTGCTGCCAGAAGGGCCGAGGCTAAATCAGAATAAGCGTTATCCTTATTTAGAGCGGATTAACGCCAATAAAAAAGCTCGTAGTTAATACGAGCTTTTTTTTGTGTCTGAATATGAGGGTTTAATTGATGGCGCTGTAGAAACTCTCACTCTGGTTAAAGTCACCAGATAGGGTCATTAACGTCTTCTCATCAGAGAAAGTGACAATGAGGTTTTTCTGTACCGTGTCGTTATGACCTTTGGTGAAGTGATAGATGTAGTACCACGTATTTGGCAGGCCTTTTTCCACCAACATTGGTGTGCCGAGCACAAAGCGCACTTGATCGTATGTCATACCGAATTTCAGTTTGTCGACGGCTTCTTGCTCTACAAAGTTACCTTGGCTGATATCGATGCGATAGACCAAAGGCTCAAGAAAAGTACACCCGCTTAAAAATCCTAAAAGAATAGGTAGTATGAAAATCCATTTTTTTAATGGCATTGATAATTTATGTTGCATAGTCGGACTGCTAATACCTATTTCATAATGTAGTGGGATGATAAACCAAGCTCACCTAAGAAGTAAGAACCCTGATCGAATAATCCTAACTATGACTGCAAAATTTGAAATAGGTTGCACTAATTTAATGAAATTGTTCCATTAATGAACGATGTGCGCTCATCGTCCATTTTTAAAAGCGGTAAAGTGGTTAGGCTGCAACCAATAACTCTTTTGCATTGGCTAAGGTTGAATCGGTAATTTCACTGCCACCTAACAGACGCGCTAGCTCATTAATACGTTGGTTTTGATCTAAGTTGTGCATTTTGGTCTCTGTTTTTCCCGCTTTGGTCTGTTTTGATACAAACAGTTGCTGGTGACCACAACCTGCGACTTGCGGGAGGTGGGTAACACACATCACTTGAGTCGAGTTGCCCAAAGTGCGCAGCATTTTTCCGACCACGGCAGCGGTAGGGCCACTGATCCCGACATCCACCTCATCAAAAATCAGGCTTGGTGTATCCGCTTTTTGTGCGGTAATTACTTGAATGGCGAGTGAAATACGAGAAAGCTCACCACCAGAGGCCACTTTGGCGATCGGCTGGATAGGTTGGCCGGGGTTGGTCGACACTTGGAAAATCACCGTGTCGATGCCCAATGACGAGAGATGGTTCTCTGAATCGGTAATGAAGGTGATCTCGAACTTGGCTCTCTCCATGCTCAGCTCATGCATGCTTTTGGTGATCTTGCTATTGAGCTCTTTGGCATAACGTAATCGACTTTTACTCAGCTTTTCAGCTTGAGTGATGAAGCTCTGTTTGTGTAGCTGAACCTCATCTGCCCGAATTTGCAACTTCTCTTCTGAGCAATCTAAGCTTTCAAATTCTTTAAGTAACTGTTGATGGTGAGCAAATAGCTCTTCAGGAGCGACATTATGTTTTCTGGCCACACTCATTACAGCGGAGTAACGCTCTTCAACAAACCTGATCTGCTCTGGATTGACTTCGATTTTATCTAAATAGCATCGCAGTTCGTTGTTGGCCTCTTCGACCTGAATGATGGCGTCATCCAGCATGGTTGGCAATGATGCAAGCTCACTATCGATAGACGCAAGCTCTTGTAGGCTAGAACGGGCACTTTGCAGCAGCTGCAGTGCATTAACGTCATCGCTTTCATACAGATTATTGATCACTTGCTCACAGGTGCTGGCTAGGTGACCACTGTTAGAGAGGCGTTTATGATCATCTTCTAACTGACTGAACTCATTTTCTGCTAGTGAGAGTTCAGTCAGCTCTTTAATTTGGTATTGCAGTAGCTGCTTTTGCGCTTCGTTATCTTGGCTGCTCTGGATCAACTGTTGCAAAGCATTGTCAGCTTGACGCCACGTCTGATAAGCCAGTTTGGTTTTGTTGAGTAACCCTTGATGGCCCGCATATTGATCCAGCATCGCCAACTGGTATTCAGATTTCATTAGATGGTGATGTTGATGCTGACCGTGAATGTTGATCAGGCGTTGGCCTAAGGTTTTTAGCTGCGAAGCGGGAACCGGATTGCCGTTGATGTAACCGCGAGAGCGGCCCTCTTTGGTGATAATGCGGCGTACAATGCACTCGTCACCATCAACCAGCTCATTCTCTTGTAGCCAGCGGGTAGCGTTGAGGTTGTTCTCTAATAGGAATAGGGCGCTAACATCGGCTTTCTCTTCACCTTGCCGAACCATTGAGGCTTCAGCGCGGTCACCCAGACATAAACCTAGGGCATCAATGGCGATGGATTTACCTGCGCCAGTTTCGCCAGTGATGGTGGTCATTCCTGAGCTAAGTTCAAGATCTAGTGACTTAACAATGGCAAAGTTATTAACGGTGATATGAGCAAGCATGATGTCATCTCTCTAACTAATATTTATCAGAACACATATTTATCAAAACGATTATTTGTCAAAACCAACAGACAAAAGTACTGTATAAAGAAACAGTATATACTGTTTCTTTATACAGTAAAGATCAGAGAGTAAAAATGTGACTTAGAAGAGTTTGCTAGACCAACCCAACTTATTTCTTAATACATGGTAGTAGCTGTAGTTTTTAGGGTGCACCAATTTGAGCTTACTGGTGCTTTGAAAAACATGGACTTCATCGCCAGGAGAGACGGGCAGTGACACTTGGCCATCACAGCTTATCTCTTGAGTGCCTCGGTTATCTGGCGAAATGAGCAGTTTAATTCTGCAGTTTCCCTCTACCACCAATGGTCGGCTTGAAAGTGTGTGCGGGAACATTGGCACTAATGATAACGCATCTAAGTTAGGAGAGAGAATTGGACCACCGCCAGAGAGTGAGTAGGCTGTCGAACCAGTTGGCGTAGAGACAATCAGGCCATCAGCACGTAAAGAGAAAGCAAATACGTCGTCTATATAAACTTCAAACTCAATCATTTTGGCCACTTGACCGGGGTGTAATACTGCTTCGTTCAGGGCGGAATTGTGGCTTTTAACTTGGCCATGGCGGTGAACTTCTGCTTCCAGTAAAAATCGCTCTTCGGTGACGAACTCGCCATTTAATACGGTTTGCAGTGGGCCTTCAAAATCATCAGGGTCGAGATCGGTTAAGAAACCCAGGTTGCCACGGTTCACTCCAATCACAGAGATATCAAAACGAGAAAGCACTCTGGCTGCGCCTAACATGTTGCCATCACCACCAATAACAATGGCCAGATCCGCATGTTCACCAATACTAAGTAGACTGCAAAAACACTCTTCAGGTAGATCGGTAAGCGTCTCGTTGAGTCTGTCATCGAGAAGCACGGTATAACCTTGAGCGTCTAACCAGTGGTAAATAGTTCTGTGAGTATGTGAAGCATTCGGATCGCGTGGTTTGCCAATAATAGCAATCACTTTGAAAGTTTTGTTCATATCCAGAATCCGTAAAAGAGCGTCTGAGAATGATTCTATATTAAATTTTGCGTGATTTATGCTTGAATCATCGATTTTTGACCCCATAATATGGGCATAGAGATCCACTATACGAAAAATAGGTTCATAGTGGTAATAGATTTGAGTTTTCTGGAGTGATCATGAGCAACGATAAAGCAACGCCAAATGAAGAAGAGCTACAACAAGAGACCGTCATTGAAGAGATGGACGCTCAAGAAGTTGGTAGTGATGCCGATATCGATTGGAACGATGAAGACGAATCGACAGCAAAAATTGCCGAGTTAGAAGCGGCACTGATTAAGAGTCAAGCGACGGTAAAAGATCAACAAGATTCAGTGCTTAGAGCAAAAGCTGACGTAGAAAACATGCGTCGCCGTAACGAACAAGAGATGGAAAAAGCGCGTAAATTTGCCATCGAACGTTTTGCTGGTGATCTGCTTCCTGTTATGGATAATCTTGAGCGCGCAGTACAGAGCGGCGACAAAGAGAACGAAGCGGTTAAGCCGATGTTAGAAGGTGTAGAGTTAACCTTAAAGACATTTATTGATACCCTAGGTAAATTTAACCTAAAAGAGATTAACCCTGAAGGTGAAGTGTTTAATCCTGAATTACATCAAGCGATGTCAATTCAAGAGAGCACGGATCATGAACCAAACACCGTAATGATCGTGATGCAAAAAGGTTACGAGTTGAATGGCCGAGTGCTTCGCCCTGCGATGGTGATGGTTTCAAAAGCCGCTGCAAATAATATCGATACTCAAGTGTAAACTTGCCAGCATTGATAACCATTTAAAACCGTAACCAAACTCTTGGTTACGGTTTTTTCATTTACTTCCTTTTCTCACGCATCACAGCCAGTGCTCTGGTCAGATTATCGTTGGCCACTTTGTAATATGAGGGCTTTTTATCGATCGCTTGCTGAAAGTAGGTCACTGCTTCTGCAGGTTTTGAATTGAGCAGTAAAAAGTAACCTATATTATTGAGCGCCATCGCTTCATCCATCTGCTGCATAAAAATGTTTAACGCTCTGGCATTCATCCCTTGTGCTAAGTAGATCAAAGCCATGTTATTGATCGCTTTTTCGTTATCACTGTCCAATTTTAGCGCCCGGCGCGTCAGCTTCTCAGCTTCTCTGTATTTCTTGCTCATATAATGCGAGTAACCAAAGCTTATCAAGGTATTCACCGCATCCGGTTTTATATCCAAAGAGCGTTGATATAAGGCTTGAGCCAATTCATGTTTTTGCTTTAAATCGTAAAGAATACCAAGTCCCAAATAACTGATGTAAGGCGATTGCAGATCGATGTTGAGTGCCGCAATTTCAATCACGGAGAGGTCAGTATCATTAATTGGCACTTTTGAATTGTTTAAGCGAATAAGATCGGCATTGATCGCTTTATAGAAGTAGCTTTTTGCTTGAGTTAATTGACCCTGTTTACTGTAGATCACCCCAAGTTGACTAAACGAGTTGATGTAACTGTCGTCATAGTTGAGTGACTGTTGATACGCTTTTTTCGCCAGAGGTAAATTTTTACGAGCTTGGTGGATTTGGCCAATGGCATATAAGGTTTTTTCTTGGTGTTCTGCTTCTGGGAAGCCAATGGAACGGATGTATTCATACAATGCCATGTCGAGGTTACTTCGCAATAGCGCGCTGTCTCCTCGCATGATTGCTTCCTCTTCGCTCATGGGAGGACTATCACCAGAGGATGAACTTACTGGCTTTCCGTCATAGAGTTCATTATTAAAAATAGCCATTTCAACGCTATTGTCCTCTTGTGAGGTGCAGCCTACAGCCGTTAAGCAAAAGCATAGAAGACAGGTGACTCTAAATGTTATTGGGTTCATAACAACCCCTTACTTGATGACGAGGAAACTTTCCATCATATGTAAAATGGCAGGTCCAATCGCAACAATGAAAAAACAGGGCCAAATAAATAGAACTAAAGGAAAGATCATTTTGGTTGGGATCTTTGCGGCAACCTCTTCGGCTGCTTGGTTACGTCTGTCTCGATAATCTTCATTATAGTCACGCAGAGTTTTACCGATGCTCGAACCGATTCGTGACGAGTGCGCTAACATGCTCACTAAGCCTTGAATCTCGATCAAACCAGTACGCAGGATTAATTCAGAAAAAGCATCAGGGGTTTGCATGCCCGCTTTAATTTTTGCGCACACGGTATCGAGTTCGTCAGAAAACTCAGGGTGTGAAATGCTGAGTTCTTGAGAGACCCGTATTAGTGCAGCATTGAGCCCCAAACCTGATTCGGTACACACCAACAGTAGATCCAGAGAGTCAGGAATCGCTTCTCGCATTTTGTGTTGTCTTTCGTTAATGATACGGCTAAGCATAAAATTAGGAAAAAACATACCAATCCCTAAAGATAATACCATCACACTCACCCCTAAATTACCGGTAAACTCGGAATAGAACAGATAGGCAAAAATACCCACTAAAATGCCAACGATGCTGGTGAGAAACTTGATGCCATAAAACAGTGTCAGTGCATTTTGCTGGTGAAAACCAGCGTGCATCAGTTTATGGCGAATACTCTCTTGCTCTTTAATGTTATTGGGTGATAAAAGAGGTTCCAGAGATTCAAGGGTATTTTCGATTTTCTTTTTGGTGGTTTTTGAGGTTCGAGTATCAGATGTGATATTTTTTAGCCGTTTTTTCAGTGGTTTTTTTAAGCCCATAGCCATTAACCCGACTGTCATCACAATTAGTATTGTCGACACCAGTATCAGTGATAAAAAGAACCACTCACGGCTAATGCCGGTGGTAAGAATGCTGTTTAATAGTTCATTGAAGTCAATCATGATCAGACTCCTATATTAATGATTTTTTTGATCCACACTGCGCCTATTAATAAGCTCACAATGCCGACGCTAACGATTTTTATTCCTAAAGGGTCTGTGTACAGAGGCTCTACATATTCAGGGTGTATAAGGTACATCACCGCGAACAGACCAAAGGGAGCAAGCACTAAAATCCAAGCAGACATTCGGCTTTCTGCCGATAAGGTTCTTATTTTTCTAGCAAGCTTAAAGCGAGATCTTAACACAGTAGAAACATTGGTCAGGTTTTCGGATAAGTTGCCTCCGGTCTCTTTTTGCAGTAACACAGCACTGGAAAACGCCAGCATAGACACGGTAGGGTTACGGTCTGCCATCTGCAGAATGGCCAGTCTGAGGTCGTAACCGTAGTTGAGTAGGTTGAAGGTGTTGTGGAACTCGGTACTGATAGGATCGGCCATCTCATAACCCACTTCCCGAAACGATTCGTTTAAGGGCTGTCCCGATTGAAGCACTCTTTTCATGATATCCAATGCCTCGGGAAGCTGCTCTTCAAAAGCAAACAGTCGGTCGGAGATCTTTTTAGAGAGTATAAAATAGAGCACAAACCAAATCATCACAAAAACAGCGACAGAGATGAGTAGGTTACCAGTGAAGAACAGAGCGACAAGAAAACTCGTTAAACTTAGTAGCAAGCTCATGCTTAAGGCAAAATCGAGGGTCATTTTAGAACCAGACAGCTCAATTGAGCTCTTGAGATCCGCAAAACATGATATTTTTACCAGTTTTTTCTCAAGCGGTGTTAACCCCTTCAAATAATGCTCTTTGAGAATAGAGCGACTCGCATCGTCATGGTGCTTTGCATTCCGTAAACGTTTGGTTAACGCTTTGTGTTTGGCTTTGCTACCGGCGGCAGGCAAGATCAGAGCTTGCGAAATAAACAGTACTGAAAAAAACAGTAAAATAAAAAATAGAGTTAAATCACTGGTCATGGGAACCTCTATTAATCTTTAGACAGGGTAAAGAGTTCAAATGGGATATCAATTCCGCGACGTATCAGCTTTTCATGAAAGCTAGGCACAATACCCGTGGCTGAATAGTGCCCTTGAATATTGCCCTCTCCATCAATGCCGATTCGCTGGAAATTGAAAATTTCGGACATGGTAATGATGTCGCCTTCCATGCCGTTTATCTCCTGGATACTTACCATGCGACGCTTACCATCTTCTTGTCGCTCCATCTGAATCACAATGTGAATGGCTGAAGCGATTTGAGCGCGTAAATTTTTGGTGGTGATGTTCCATCCCGCCATGGCAAACATATTCTCGATTCGACTCAATGCGTCACGTGGTGTGTTGGCGTGTATGGTGGTAAGTGAACCATCATGGCCAGTGTTCATTGCGGCTAACATATCAACCGCTTCACTGCCCCTAACTTCGCCAATAACAATTCGGTCTGGTCTCATTCGCAGTGCATTTTTAACCAGGTCCCTCTGGGTTATTTCACCTTTACCCTCAAGATTCATTGGGCGAGTTTCAAGGCGTATAACATGGGGGTGTTGCAGCTGCAACTCGGCGGAATCTTCAATGGTGATAATACGTTCATCTTTAGGGATATAATCTGACAAGATGTTCAAGGTGGTGGTCTTTCCTGAACCCGTACCCCCTGAGATGAGTACATTCAGCTCCCCTTGGATAATAGCGAAAATAAACCTCGCCATATCATCGGAAAGACTATTGATCGAGAGCAGGTTTTCCATGTTGAGTTTATCAACGGCAAAGCGACGGATTGACACGGAAGGACCATCGATAGCTAAAGGCGGGATAATGGCATTTACCCTTGATCCATCAGCCAATCTTGCATCCACCATTGGGGAGGATTCATCGATACGGCGACCGACGTTACTCACAATTCGATCGATGATATTTCTTAAGTGGCGGTCATCAAGAAAGGTTTGCGGCGCTTCTTCTAACTTACCAAAACGTTCAATGTAGATCTGTTTAGGTCCATTCACCAAAATGTCAGAGATAGTTTTATCAGAGAGCAATGGCTCTAAGGGGCCTAAGCCAAACACTTCATCTTCAATTTGGCTAATGATGCGTTTTCTGGCTTCCGAGCTCAATGGATTCGGGTCATCGTGCATCAATTGAATGATGGCACTGTGCAGCTCTTTTTGCGCTGACTCTTCATCGAGGGTAGTGAGTAGACCCAAATCTAAGGTTTCTAAAAGTTTACGATGAAAATAGTGCTTGGTCTCTTGCTCGTTTGCGAGATGTTTTTTCGACTCAGATTGGGTCCGTATGTGTGAGTCATTTTCTCTTACTTCTCTCACGGGCTCTCTTGTAGGAGCGGGCTCTTCATATTCAGCTTGCTTTGGATCATCAGTCAACGGCTCTGTGTACGAACCTGAGCTATTTTCCGATTTCTCCGCTTTTTTTTCAAATTCAGGATTAATATTGTTTCTTTTAAAAAACATACTGGTCCCCTTTTAGGAGTAATAGGACTAAGAGAAAAAGTTCTTTAACCAACCGCGTTTTTCTTTTTTTCTTGGTGCAATATGATCAGACAGCGCCGCGAGTGCCTTAGCAACATGGCTGTTTTTACTGACTTCAATGAGCGGCTTCCCAAGATTGGCACTCTCTATCACCACCTTGAAATCATTCGGTATGACTCGAATATTGACGTTATTTGGCAGTGCATCCTCAATGTCTTTGAGTTTAATGGACTGGCGCTTATCAAACCGATTGACCAGCACTTCAATACGCTCCATCGATACGCCATACTCCATCTGCAGATCATGTAAAATGAGATTGGTGTGTTTAAGGGAGACCAAGTTTTGCTGAGTGACCACAAATAGATGTGTTGCTGGGGTGATGATATTTTCTGCAAAAGCATCAATCCCTTTGGATAGGTCGATAACCACATAGGGATAATATTGACGCAGAGTGGCGATGAGTTTGCCTAATAGATTCATTTTTCCTTGGCTTTCATGTCGTTCATTACGCTGAAAACTTAAAATATGGAGTCCAGAGTCATGCTTGGTAACTAACCCGTTCAGCGCGCTCTCATCTAGGTCGGCCAAACTGTCCAGTACATCTAATAAACTGTATTTAGGAATGATGTTTAGATATTCGGTAATCACTTCATATTGATAATCAAGATCGAGAATGATCACCTCACCCGGATGAGAATCGGCCAGATCGGTGGCGGTGTTGAGAGCCAGTGTTGTGGCCCCCGCCCCTCCTTTTGAATTAATAAATAGACAGAGATCACCATAGTGTTTGTTGGCTAATTTCTCCTCTGCGTTCATTTTCAGAATAGGGTAGAGTTCAGCAATGGTGGCTTGATTGGACAAAAAATCTGACGCGCCAATTCGTAGCGCGGTTTTCAACGAGCTGTTGTCATTTTCATTGCCAAAGATGATCAAGGCGGCTTGGTGATTATTATCTTCGGAATCAAATTTTTGTAGCTTGGACAGTTTTGAGTACCAGTTGTCGCTCGCCTCAACAAACAGTAAATCCGGTATATTGAGCTGTTCCATTACGGTGTTATCTAAATGCTCAGAAAATAGGTGTTCAATGGTGATGTTACGGCACTGCGCTAGCTCTGAAATCATATGCTGATGAAACATTTCACTGGAATATACAAGCCACACCGTTACATTGGTTTTGAGACCTGGCAGTCTATCAATACTACTTTTGGGGATGAGATTGATTAAGTCGCTCATCTTCTCCTCCTAGCAATTGGTGATTGAGTTGGGGTTGGTTGGGGTCGGCCGAAGAACACCAAGACTTTCGGCTGGGATAATGGTTTGAAACTGAGGAACGAAGTCGGTTAAGTTTAGCGTGATAAATGGGATCAGCAGCTGATAGGAAAAATTGTCAATTCGAGCGCTGACAAAGCGAATTTTGGCAAAGTTGTCATTGGTCGTTAGATCGCCACTGACCACGGAACCATTGGCGTCTAAATACTCAATAATGAGATGCTCAGGCAGAAAGCCTTTTGGTGCAATAGCGGTGATAGCGTTAAGGGCTGGGATGTCACTTTGATCGCTAACATAACAGACAGCCGCTAAACGAGATCCCCGACGAGTCATTTCACTGAGTGACTGCATCGAATACATAATGCGGGCCATCTCCATGATGCCGATGAGCAAAAAGAGTAAAAATGTGGCGACCAAGGTGAACTCCACCAGAGCAATGCCTTTCTGTTCTGCTCTGCGTTTTATAAGGATATGCTTCATGGCGACGTCCTCATTGCGGTGGATGCACTAAAACCAAAACTGAGTGAATCTCCGCCATAACCGAAAAAAGCAGGCAGTGTGGCAAATACTGGGGTGAAGTTGTATGACGTGGTAATAATGACGTAGTTGGTCGGTTGACTAATGACTACATCGCTGGTGGTTAGGTTATTTAACACCTTATTGCCAGAGCCTAATTTGTTGCCATACACCACCACATTTTTAATATCAGCGGGATTCGCAATAGTGTTGGCTGAGTTGGTGCCATAAATATCAACAACAGCAAATCGAGCGCCATTTTGCACCGCTTTAGTTAGTGTATTTAATTGAATTAACGCTCGGCTTAATTCACTAATACCCACCAACAGTAATAGTAAAATAGGTAGGGTGATGGCCAATTCAATAGCGGCTATTCCTGATTGAGAGCGCTTAACGTTATTCATATCAAGACTCCCCGCTTAATGGATCTTTATAAAGTATGACTTTTAACGGTCCTATTTGAGTTGGGTTGGTACCGGTTGAACCGTTTGCCGCGGTGCACTCTTCAATAAACTCACCGTAAATGATGCCACCATTGGCGTTATTGGCACTGGATACTTTTTGTCCAAAGAAGAAGCAGCCAATAGCGATGGTGTCTAACGTGGTGGTTCCTCCTGAAGCGCCACTGCAATCAACCATGGGTACCGCCAGAATGCGTCTGCCTTCATCCCCCGTCGTACAATCGGATAATCCAGGGCAGCCATCCACCTCAGACTGATAATCAGAATAACCCCAGTCGGGTTGAGTCACTGAACCGTCATTTTCTAATACGGCAGAGCTTGGTGGCTGTTTCACGTAAATATCGGGTGGATAGTCGGCGCTGTTCACGCCGCCACCTGAGTAGATGTTAAGGCGGGTATTGATCCCTTGAGCCACGGGCCCCACGCTGTTGCCGGGTTTGGTTTGCACTTGATTGTTAATATCAACACATCCGGTGTAATCCCCAGCAAGGCCCTTACGAACATCACTGGCACCGGAGCCGAAATCAAGCAACTGAAAGTTTCCTGGACCCATTGATGATTGATTTTGTTCTGCCATTTTTATAGCGTAGGTTTCAGTAAAGTTGTAACCAAGAAATTGAGATGAGTCACTGCCTGCCGACCCATCGGCGCACACCGCAACAGGGACCACATTACACACCACGGTAAGTGCCGCACTTGGGCCGGCAACGGCACTGGCGGAAACGGTCTTAGTGATGCCAAAAATCTGCACAAAGTAGTTATCTAATGGCATATCACTGACTTTGAGTCGAACAAAGGTATCTCCAGTGGTGACATAAGAGGGGTCAGGGAAGGTTTGTGGATCATTCGAGAAATAGATAGAAACTGTCGCATTGCCAATGTCCATTTCGGCGTTACCAGTTGCCGCTGTTATGGTCGATAAGGTGGCATTGATGGCTGCGGTGACTTCGGCATCGGTTTTGTCATTCACTAGCAGCAGCGCGGCAGATAATGCTGCGGCATCCACACTATTTTGCAAGCGAGACTTATTTAATATGGTGTGGTTAACATCTAAGCTGAAAGCGGCAAAACCAAACAGCAGCAGCAGTGATGCAGTAACGAGTACCAGCACTACACCCTGTTGTTTTTTATGTCCCTTGATGTTGTTTCTAACGCTTTTCATCATGCCTCCAAGGAGAGCTTTATGGGGTAATTGTTTGTAAGGTTTGCGACTTACTCTCTTCACCCTCTATTTTTTTAGGAATCTCAGGACTGTTGTAGATCAGCAGTGCCGCTTGGGCTCTTTCGCCACTAAAGTCAGGCACGTAACCGGAATTCTGGATGCTGGCATCGCTGTTATAAGTTTGCTGAACGCGCAGTGCAGCAACGGTTTTGCCAAGAGGCTCAGGAGAGCTGTTCACACAACCTGTCACACTGAGCAATGTGGCAATTAATAGAGTGACTCTTTTCATTATTTGATCCTCATAAGCTGTGGCCAAATTTTCCTTCAGGGCCGCCACGTTTGTTACTACTTATAATTTCGGTGGTGACAGACGTACTCTCAGTAGCTTCAATTTTATTAATTTCTGAGTGTTTACCGAGAAGATAAAATTCGACGTCGTTGGGTTCAACAAATCCATCGGTTGGTAGAATGATTTTGTCTCTATCAACCGGTTTGGCGAGACGTGGAGTGACCAAAATAATCAGTTCGGTTTCGCCCTTAATAAACTCTTTACTGGTAAAAAGTTGGCCCAATATTGGAATGTCACCAAACCCTGGGATTTTACTGTTGATGTCACGGATGTTTTCACTTAAAAGACCTGCAATGCCTATAGTTTGCCCATCCGCGAGTTCTAACGTGGATGAGACACTGCGTTTAGTCAGTGGCGGAATGACATAGGTAGCATTACCACTGGCTGGTGTGATGGTTAACGAACCGGTATTGGCAATCTCACTGACACTAACGGATAAATTTAGATTAATTTTTTTATCACTGAGAACATGAGGAATGAAGCTTAGGGCCACACCATACTCTTTATATTCAATGGTGATGCCATCTTCATCAGGTACTGGAATGGGGTATTCGCCACCCGCTAGGAACTCAGCTTTAGTGCCACTTAACGCGGTTAAATTAGGTTCTGCCAGCACTTTGGCCACGCCATTTTGTTTGGCAACATCCAATGCTAGAGTAAACAGAGTACTGCTATCAACAAAGGTGGCTAAAAACCCAGATGTATCAACCCCTGGGGTATTAAATACCGGTTGAACGACACCGTTTAAATCATCAATGATGCCGCCAGCAGTGGTTGCTCCCCAGCCGATCTTGCTGCCTTGATTGAAAAAGTGAAAATTAGAATCAAAACGACGCACTAAGCTGCGCTGGACTTCGGCCACTGTGACCTCTAACATCACCTGATGCGCGCCGCCAATCGTCATTAAGTTAATGATGGCACTGCTTGATACATTCTCATTTGAGCTCTCTTTATCAATGGCATTGTCAGCGGTGTAGGTCTGAGCAATTTTTATCGCCATGTCCATCACCGATTGGCTGCTCACTTTTCCGCTGAGGATTAACTTATTTTGGCTGCTGTGTATTTTGATTAACTCATCAGGTAAAAATTCAAACAGTTTGGATTTTAGGCTATTAAGATCATGGGTGACTTCTAAGTTGAGCGACTCAATCAACACGCCTTTACTGTCCCACGCCATTAAGTTGGTAGACCCTAACTTTTTACCAATTAAAAATACTTCGTTGGATTTCAGCATCACAATATCCAGCACATCTGGATCGCCCAAAGAGACTCTTTTGGCTTTGGCGGGTAAGTAAATATGAACCGATTTATGATGGGGGATCGTAATGGTTTTCCCCGTTTGAGTACTCGCGTGAATGAGGGGGCTAGTTAGAAACATAGTTAATATAATCAATCGTATAAGCATCGTGTCCTCCTTATTCTTTCACTTTGATATTGGTTTTATTGCTGCCTTTTATGATAGTGACTGTTGGCGTAACGATACGCTTACGAACTACCTTCTCTATTTCAGGCTCAAATGGGTTTCTTAAGGCGAGTTGAATCAGCCCTTTGCCTTTGGCGGTAAGCAGTTTTTCAGCTTGTAGTGGCGTAACCTCTAATGTGACTGCTCTAACTATGACGGGTTTGTTGGCATCAGTTTTTGCAGTTTGATCAACCGCGAGTACGCGAATATCTTTCAATACGGTTTTGGTGGAGACATATTTATCTCGGGTGACGGTATTGAGAACGTCGACTCTGTTGCCGGGCAGTAGAAACCCAGCTACACCAATAACATCATTAACTCGGATAGTGACTGCTCGCTTTGATTTTGGGATCAGAGCGGCGAGGGTTGCTCCATCACCAGTTGATAACACGCGTTGGCGATTGATGATTTCACCTTGATAGATATTACTCTCGAGCACTTTGCCTAGAATTTCTTTGGTTTCGACAAATTGATTGTCGTTTAACCAGCTCTCTTCAATCAATTTGGCTTTGAGGTGTTTATCTTCGATCACTGTGCCCGATGGAATATCAATGGCCGCGATGATGATCGGTTTTCGTATCACGACTTCCACCTCTTCAGTGGGTTGAATTTGGCCTGATATCCATTGTTTTGCGACAAATACAGCAGCCAGTCCTAACAAAACGGAAACTAAAAAAAGTAAGGCGATATGACTTTTGCTCATTCGTGCCTCCTATCCTTTACTGTCAGCAGCAAAGTACAATGACCATGCTTGCACGAGTAGTGAGGATGTAATAATGGGATCGAGTTGTTCAAAGTTGATAATATCTCGACAGATATTGAGTATGTCTCTTGGCAAGTAGGGGTAGTAATCGAAACTTGACTCTCGATGAAGAAATCGAATTTTGTTGAAATAATCGCCATCGAGCGTGAGCTCTAATCGCAAACTGGTCTCTTGCCAAAGTGCTCGGTAATCACTTTCAGTGAGTGATTCAAATTGAATTTTGTAACCCAAACGGCGTAAAAAGGCAGGATCAGCAATATCTTCAGGGCTTAAGTTGCTGGAGAAAATCAAGGTCACTTTAAAAGGCACGGTGATTTGCTGGCCATTTGGCAGCGCAAAGTGGTCTTCCTTGGTCTCCATTGGCACAATCCAGCGGTTAAGCAGGGTCTGCACTGGCATCGGTTGACGGCCTAAATCGTCGATAATCAGAATGCCGTTATTGGCTTGCATTTGTAGTGGGGCTTGCAGTGATTTGGTGATGCTGTCTTGATTCACTTCCAACATATCCATGGTGAGCTCTCCACCCACTAAGATATTGGGGCGATGGCAGAGCAACCAGCGGCGATCATGGTGCTCGACCAACTGAAGCGGAACAGAGCTCTCTTCACGTGAGAACGGTTTATGATGAAGCACACTGAACAGTTTGATGATGTTGCCTTCGGCATAGATCGAATAGGGAATAAAAATGGTATTTTTTAAGGCATTTGACAGCTTTTTAGAGACATAACTTTTACCGGTACCTGAATCGCCATAGAGCAGCAGAACTTGCCCCGAATTGAGTGCTGGTCCGAGTTGGGAAATAAGCTGTTCGGCACCAGACACATCAAACATGGCCATCTCAAGCGTTTGTCGAGAGATGGTTCCCGCTTCTCTGATATCTTGTTTATTGACGACGTCGGCATACTCTTCGATTGGAACTGGAACAGGTCCTAAATAGGTATCCATTTTTACTAGATACTGTGCTAGCTCTGCGCCTTTTGTGGATAACGCATAGAGCACATTTTTACGAATCGATTGGGCATTGGCTTGAGTGGATTCTGGTTGATAGATCTCAATCATCGCTTTTTGACGTAGCGTCTGAATCAAGTCTTCGACAATATGAGTGACAATGCCAAGCTTTTTCGACAGCTGAATGATATCGATCCGAGGTGTAGCTAACAGATGTTTTTGCAACAACTCTTCGAGCACATTAGAAGGGATGTTGAGTGCTTCTTTAGTGGTTGGCACAGCTGGTGGCTGAATTTGAGGAACCTCGATCGCTCTTGGTTCAATGCTCATTGCTTTGCTCATAACTGCTCCTTAAATGGATAGGAACTCAAATAGTGCAATACCGACTGCAACAGAGGGAGCAAAAGGCATGACTAACTTTGTATCTGTTGCGGTTTGCAATGGATCTCGACCTAAATGCACGGCTCGATATTTAAACCGCTGATAGACTTCACTAGCGCTGTAAGGCTGTATCGCTGTGTGTTGGGCTAATACAAACAAAGCGACAACACCTGCAGATATAGTGATACAAGTTACGACGGGAATTAGGTTTCCCCAGCCAATCAAACAGCCTATTCCTGCTAACAGCTTTACATCACCAGCCGCCATCGCTTTGGCTAAATAGAGACAATAACCGCCAACAAAAAGGGCAAACCCTCCCCACAATGATTGAATTGCAAATGCACCCCAGTGCTCGTGAGTAAACCAGTTAGCTATTGCTGAAAAAATAAGCAGCAATACCCATGAGTTAGGTATGCGGTTATCACGTAAATCAAATATCGCAATAACACACAGGATTAACCAACTACCTATGATCATAATGCTTCCTATAAAGCGTTAGATTATTATTTAATTAGCAAATATTGGTTATGAACCATCAGCTATTCCAGCAACTATAGTGGTCAGTTTAGTACCAAGTGCACCGAAACCGGTTGAGAATAACCCAAACAGAACTGTTGCGATTACTGCTGCGCCAACAACATACTCGACAATGGTTAACCCCTCTTCGTCGGCAATGAACGCTTTGATGTGATTGATTAATGTATTCATATTTTTTCTCCTTTTCGTCTGCTTATAACGAATAAGCAACGTAAATTAATCTTAGTTGCCGAAAAGTGGGGTGGTTAGGATTATTTTGTTAACGAATGGTAAAATATTGTCCTATATTTAAGATGTGCCATCACAATTGAGAACATTATTATGATAAATATTAATAGCTCAAATAAGAAAAAGGACTTCTTATGGTTTGGATTTAACTTTGAATTACTGGGAATTGATTTTAAATCAAGAGTTAAAAAGGAATTTAACTTTATAGATTGTAAAGGTAACGCCAGTCATCTTGAGCATTGCGTGTTTTGTTATATCGCGATTGGATACGATGAAAAAAATAACCACAACAGCGTGGTTCATGCGGTTAGGTTATGTGATCAGTTGAATAAGAAGCTTATTATTATTGCTATCAACAATAACAATAATAACGAAGGTGGTAATAATAGTTATATTAATAGTGAGTTTCCAGGCCATAATATTATCGATGTTAAAGGGGATGAATCGGTATTGTGGCTTAATGAAATAGAGAAAAAACATCCGTTACCCGTATATTTAGTCAGCGATATTGACGCAAGTAATCAAAACATGGCTGCCAATGATAATAAAATAGTCCACCTTACTGCCTCACTGAGTGCCATTCGTCCCGCCTTGGACTACATTGCTAGCAATATAGCGAAAGCGATAAAAGAGGAGGAGTTAGCCAGCTACTGCCACTACTCGGTAACCTATTTTTCTCGACTGTTTAGGCGATTGATGGGGGAGAGTTGTTGGAGTTATATTATGAATGAGAGGGTCAAACTTGCCTGCAAAATTTTGCTAAAAGATCGACATGTAAAAATCATTTCTATTGCCTATCAGTGTGGTTTCAGAGATGTCTCCTACTTTTCACGTGTGTTTAAAAAGCACATGTCACTCAGTCCAACCGCCTATCGCCGCTCCCATCATTAGCTAATAATGGTAAATTGGCTTTTTAAGGAACAAAAAAAAGATGAAAGAATTGTCTTTTTTTTGACTGTTGCCCTTGAAAAGTCATTTCTCGCCCTTATTTACTCTTCATACAAGAAAAACTTTTAGTTTTGGGGTGAAAATCCTCACGTCAGCCTCTTGATTGAGGTGTTATATGAATTATATGAAATTTTTGGAGAAAGCCTGATGGGTAAAATCATTGGTATTGATTTAGGTACTACTAACTCTTGTGTTGCAGTTTTAGACGGCGACGCACCACGCGTATTAGAAAATGCGGAAGGCGAGCGCACAACTGCATCAGTAATCGCGTACACAGATGGTGAAACACTGGTAGGCCAACCTGCAAAACGTCAGGCAGTAACTAACCCAGAAAACACGGTATATGCAATCAAACGTTTGATCGGCCGTCGTTTTGAAGACGAAGAAGTTCAGCGTGATATTGAAATCATGCCTTATAAGATTGTTAAAGCTGATAACGGTGATGCTTGGGTTGAAGCGCGTGGTCAAAAAATGGCTGCACCACAAATTTCAGCTGAAATACTGAAAAAAATGAAAAAAACAGCAGAAGACTTCCTCGGTGAAGAAGTAACTGCTGCTGTTATTACGGTTCCTGCTTATTTCAACGATGCACAGCGTCAAGCAACAAAAGATGCTGGCCGTATTGCGGGACTTGAAGTTAAACGTATCATCAACGAACCAACGGCTGCTGCACTGGCTTACGGCCTTGATAAATCTGGCGGCGATCGCACTATCGCGGTTTATGACCTTGGTGGTGGTACCTTCGATATCTCTATTATTGAAATCGATGAAGTTGAAGGCGAGAAAACATTTGAAGTTCTAGCAACTAACGGTGATACACACCTTGGTGGTGAAGATTTTGATAACCGTTTGATCAACTACTTGGTAGAAGAGTTCAAAAAAGAGCAAGGCTTCAACCTTAAGAACGATCCTCTTGCTATGCAGCGTCTAAAAGAAGCCGCAGAAAAAGCAAAAATCGAACTCTCTTCTACGCAGCAAACAGATGTGAATCTTCCATACATCACTGCTGATGCAACTGGTCCTAAACACATGAACATCAAAGTGACTCGCGCTAAGCTTGAGTCTCTTGTTGAAGATTTAGTAGAACGCACACTAAAACCTTTAGCTGTCGCACTGGCTGATTCTGATTTATCTATTGGCGATATCACTGATGTTATCGTTGTTGGTGGCCAGACACGTATGCCTTTAGTTCAAGCTAAAGTTGAAGCGTTCTTCGGCAAAGCACCACGTAAAGACGTTAACCCTGATGAAGCAGTAGCAATGGGTGCTGCAGTTCAAGGTGGTGTACTTGCAGGCGACGTAACTGATGTTCTTCTTCTTGACGTAACTCCTCTGTCTCTAGGTATTGAGACGATGGGTGGCGTGATGACTAAACTTGTTGAGAAAAACACAACGATTCCTACTAAAGCGAATCAAGTATTCTCAACAGCTGAAGATAATCAAAGTGCGGTAACGATTCACGTACTTCAAGGTGAGCGTAAGCAAGCATCTTTCAATAAGTCTCTTGGTCAATTCAACCTTGAAGGTATCCAAGCAGCGCCACGCGGCATGGCTCAAATTGATGTTACTTTCGACCTTGATGCGGATGGTATCCTTCACGTTTAAGCGAAAGACAAAACAACAGGTAAAGAGCAGAAGATCACTATCCAAGCTTCTGGCGGCCTAAGCGATGCGGACATCGAGAAGATGGTTCAAGAAGCTGAAGCAAACAAAGAAACAGACGCTAAATTTGAAGAGCTAGTGATGGCTCGTAATCAAGCTGACCAAATGATCCACGGTACTCAAAAGCAAATTGAAGAAGCGGGTGACGCACTTCCAGCTGAAGAGAAAACAGCGATTGAAGCCGCTATTACTGAGCTTGAAGAAGCGAAGAAAGGCAATGATAAAGAAGCCATTGATGCGAAAGTTCAAGCGCTTGTTACCGCAGCTCAAAAACTGATGGAAATGGCACAGCAAAAAGCTCAAGCAGAGCAAAGTGCTGACGCTGGTGAAGAATCAAAGCAAGACGACGATGTTGTTGATGCTGAGTTTGAAGAAGTGAAAGACGAAGAGAAAAAATAAGACCGTAAGTTCTTAATTTTCTTTTGGTACGGGCGTTAAGGGAGACCTTTACGCCCGTGCTTGTATCTTAAAGTAACGATAAGCAATCCAGATAATTGCTTGAAATTATTATTAATTTTCGATCCATCATCTGGATTGATATGAAGACTAGGTGTTTGTCATTATGTCTAAACGTGATTATTACGAAGTACTTGGTATTAGCCGTGATACTTCTGAGCGTGATATTAAAAAGGCGTATAAGCGTCTAGCGATGAAGCTTCACCCCGATCGTAATCAGGGCAATGAAGAGTCAGCTGAAAAATTCAAAGAAGTTAAAGAAGCGTACGAGATCTTAACCGATGGACAAAAGCGCGCCGCTTACGATCAGCACGGACATGCAGCCTTCGAACAAGGTAGTATGGGCGGCGGCGGTGGTCAAGGCGATTTCGGTGACATTTTTGGTGATGTTTTCGGTGACATTTTTGGTGGTGGTCGTCGTGGTGGTGGTCAACAACGCGCGCAACGTGGATCTGATTTACGTTACAACATGGAGCTTAACTTAGAAGAAGCGGTTCGTGGCTGTGAAAAAGCGATAGAAGTTCCTACTTTGGTTGGTTGTGATACTTGTCATGGCTCGGGTGCTAAGAAAGGCACTTCAGCTCAAACTTGTGGTACTTGTCATGGTCAAGGCCAAGTACAGATGCGTCAAGGTTTCTTCGCTGTTCAGCAAGCGTGTCCAACGTGTCATGGTCGCGGCAAGATCATCAAAGAGCCGTGTGGCAGTTGTCATGGCCAAGGACGTAAGAACAAGACTAAGACATTGAATGTAAAAATCCCTTCAGGTGTCGATACTGGCGATCGCATTCGTCTATCAGGTGAAGGCGAAGCCGGAGAGTTTGGTGCTCCATCCGGTGATTTGTATGTTCAAGTACATGTTCGTGATCATAAGATATTTGAACGCGATGGCAATAACCTTTATTGCGAAGTTCCCGTCAGTTTTACCATGTCTGCATTAGGTGGTGAAGTTGAAGTTCCAACACTTGATGGCCGAGTAAGCTTGAAAGTTCCGGCAGAAACGCAAACCGGTCGTATGTTCCGCATGCGTGGTAAAGGCGTTAAATCTGTGCGTGGTGGTGGCGTTGGTGATTTGATCTGCAAATTAGTGGTTGAAACTCCGGTTAAGTTAAGTTCGCGTCAAAAAGATCTGTTGAAAGAGTTTGAAGATACTTGCGCGGGCAAACATGCTGAGAAGCATAAACCAAAAGCGGATGGTTTCTTTAAAGGGGTTAAGAACTTCTTTGATGATCTAACCAGCTAAATCGAGAATTTTCGATAATTGAACAGAAAAGCAAAGGCAGCGATGTCTTTGCTTTTTTTTTGCTACCAACAACCGTCCACACTTTCACCGCCTTGATGCGCTTGGCGAACGCCTGCGGCATTAATCGATAACACGCCGCATTGATCCACATTCTGAGTTGAGCCAGCCTGTGGGGTGGCAATCAAGCGATAGCGGTTCACTCCTGATCCCATCGAGTAACTGATTCGATAACGTTCAATGTCGGACTCACAGATGCTGCAACTGTGGTCTGCAATCAACGAGAGATCATAACTGCCACTGTAATTCATCTCTAACTGCATTTGGATAGCCATTAAATCACTCATCGCTTGAACACGATGGGCTTTTAAAATATGGCGCTGCAGTGATGGATAAGCAATAGAAGAGAGTAACCCTACTACAATCATCACGACTAACAATTCGATCAATGTCACTCCACGACAACTTTGAATGTCACTGTTTAAGCGGCTTTTATGAATCATGCTGGTGCTCCTGATGTTTTATCACTGATCTTTTTAGTCGGTGCTGGTTTCTTTATCCATTTTCTACAAAAATCAGACTCTCTAATAAAGGGAAATGGGAAATGGTTCGCGGATTTAGCTTAATAGAGTTACTGGTTGCGGTCGTAATTGTAGGGGTGATAGCAAATGCCTCGATACCGCTGTTTGGCCAGACGATTCACCGTAATAGAACAAAAGGTTTGGTTACGGAATTAGAGTGGTTTTTAATTGCAGCCAAATCTGAAGCCATCGCTCGTAATCAGATTTTAACGGTTCACTACGTTAGAAATGATGAAAACTACACTCACTATCAACCAGATGGAGAGTGGGTGATTGTCTTGGTGACCCAACAGAGCTCAGAGGAGGTCATTGACATTGCATCTGCTCAATCAAACGCCATCACGTTGCTTAAGGGCGAAAAATTCAAAGGGATCGATTTTAAAATAGGGCACGTGAGTTTTCAGAAATTTGATATTGAACCGATTCGAGGGTCGAGCAATCGGTCAGGCAGTTACTGGATTCAACATAATAGTGAGCAACAGGTAAAGGTGATGATGAATTTAGGCACAGGGAGAATTCGCATCTGTGGTTACTCGGGGAGTTATCTTGGCTATCGTCGCTGTTAATATAACGCAGCATCAGCATCAGCATCAGCAGCAAGGGATGACTCTGCTTGAGGTGTTAGTCTCTGCGGCAATCACTTTAATCACATTAGTTGGAGTGGTGTCACTCTATTTAGCGGGCACGCAGTTGGCTTTAAAGCAACACCAGCAGTTACTGTTGGCCCACGGATTAAATGATGCGATGCAATTGATCAGTTCGGAGTTATTACGATCAGGGTATTCGAATCAATCCAGGCCATATCGGTTATCAGGTGCAGAACAGGTGATCGTTGCCGATGCTTCTGCCAGCACACCATCAATTTCAATGATCTATCAACAGAGCGATCACCAATGGCAGATGGCTACTTTTCGATATAAACCGAGCATAGATGTTTTGCAGTATTGTTATAAATCGGTGGCCTTTTCTGATGATGAGGTTCCTTTTATGGAAGCCGATTGGGCGTGCAGTGCTGGTGCTGTGCGCTCATTGGTGGATCAGAGTGTAGTGAAAATTCGTGATTTTAGTTTTACTCAGACGGAGTTTGACAGGGAGGGCGGAAATTTTATTACTCTTGAACTTACGATGAAGGGCCAGTTAACGGCAGCGCCGCAATTTACTAAAACGTTGCACAACCAGCTTACCATTAGGAACTCATATTGATGAGGTTTCGCGTGCAAGGGGCCGCAAGTTTATTGATAACCAGCCTATTACTGCTGTTGATTTTGGTGGTAACTCTGTCTAACTACAAACGTGTTTTTTATCAGATAAAAAGGGCACAAAATGAGGTGTGGGCCCAGCAGAAGTTTTGGTTGACAGAGTCGGCACTGGAGTGCGCTTTTTCCATTATCTCCATTATGAAAAAAATCCCAGATGATCTTAAGCAGCAATGCCAAGCAGTGGGAATAGACGCTGATACGCTAACGGTGAGCCAAACTCTGCCGACTGCAATTATCGCTAAGGTTAGTAATAACAAGCAGATCAGTAAACAATTACGGCTCTATAACGATCGATACGCTGGCATTATTCAGTCCCGTTCTGATTTGGTTTTTAATGGAGATTTCTCTTTTACCCCTGATGCACGGCAGACGAATGAAGAGGGGGATTGGCTGTGTAAATTGGTGAGTTATCAAGCTAACTTGTGGTTAAACGGCCAACTGACTAATCATAATTTGGATAACTCAACACCGCCATATTCTGACTTTCCTGCCGATCAAACCTGTGCAGACACGCATTGGACACAAAGTGTTTTGCAATCCGATATTACCAATGATGAAAATTATGATCTTTTTATGGACCGCTTTGATGTGCCAAGATCGAAATGGAAGCAGCTCATGTATGGTGGTGCATTTTATCAGATCCCGCAAGGCTTACCTGATTTCGATAACGTTTTACCGCCCTCGACAGAGATAGTCGATTGCGGCAGTAAAATTGTGGCGGCTATTGAAGCGAACCATGATCTGATTTGGTTATATGGCAGCTGCGATTTGAAACAGAGTGAGTTGGATGTGGTCAACATTGAGCTGGCTATTGAGGCTAACTCTACTATTGAGGGGATCATAGTCGTGGTTCAAGATGGACTATTCTCTACCAACAGTGAGCAGAGCTTGCGAGCTTTGATATATCAGATAGTGACAGAGCCGAGTGCATTTACGCCGAGTGAAGCCCTATGGAGCGCAACGGAAGCGCATCAACTGAGCCCAGTGCCACTCGGTTTGGATCTGTCACAACTGATCTTTTATCAGAGTAACCGTTTTTATGCCCAAGCGGGTTATGTCCTTGATTCACCCAATCTAACCGCACTGTTTTCAGCAGATATGAATGGGTTGTTTAAAGGGGATCTGATTGATGTTCCTCTGAGTAAAATTAGAGATACCCGATGGGTAATAGGATCGTGGCGTGACTTCTAATCGCGGGTTTAGCTTGATTGAAGTACTCGTTGCGACAACGCTGTTCATGGTGGCGTTTACGGGGTTGGTTAAGTTGCAGATCATGATGGAGAGAAACGCTGAGTTTGCGTTAAAAAGTATTGATGCACTCTACGCGGCTAAATCTCAAATGGAGAAATTTCGAGCACACTCAGAGCATGGTAGCCCATTGACCTTTGAACAGATAACGTCTCAAAGTAGCCCAATCATGCTTAACGGTATGAAGCTAACGTGGCGCGTTGAAAATCACCTAGCAGTTGGCGGTATCACGCGGTTAAAAAGTGTCACAGTTATCGCCGCGTGGGATAACCGATGGCAACAGAGTGAGTCGGTCTCTTTGACTGGCTCACTCTCTCGTTACAGTGGTGATTACGAGTGATAGACAAAGGTCATGATGGTTAGAAATAGATAACAGTGCTTGAGGTACTGGTCAGGGTTACTGCTGGCATAAGGGGGGCAAGGGGGATAAAGTCATGCTCAACCGTTACTTGGACGACTTGTCCTGAGTCTTTTATCGGATTATTATTCTCATCTAATGGCCAAACGGTGGTGACTCTTAAATCAGATAGTGCAGGGATACGCTGTTGAACGTAGGCTTCAATTTGATTCTCCGTTGCGGGGGAGTCTCCAATTCTTCGGTTATCTTGTCCAGCTTCGGTACCTCTTACTACAGCATATCGAACGGCTTCTCTAGCACCATGAGCAACTGAGCTATAGAAAAATATCATTCTAGCACCATCAACGATAGCGAAGAGCAGCAGGAAAAACAGAGGAACGATGAGGGTCATTTCAATAATGACTGATCCTCTATTTTTTTTAAACATTATCATATTATTGCACTCTCATCGTTGCAGTACGGCTGATCAGTACGCTTTCAGGGATATAGGGGTATGGCACGATAGTATGAAAATCACGAGTTGCAGTCACTTCAACATACACTTCGCTTGATGCGCCGCAACTGTTGCTTACACAATCCACTTCTACGCTGCTTCCAATACATCGACATATTCGTCTTGCTGATACGCTGACGGTTGCAGTATTATCATCATCGATTTTTAAATTACTTGCATCGTTTACAGCAGCTAAAGTCATTCCTGCATAATCTATTGAAAGATTGGTACTTTGAGCTCCATATCCAGCCGCTGCTCTTGCTGCATTAGCGGTAGTGACAGATGTGAACATCACTCTGCCAAAGTCTAAGATGATGAACATGATGAGAATAATAAAAGGCAGAATGAACACCGACTCTACTGCCACAATTCCTTGCTGTTTTTTATACATAACGACCTCTACTCAACAAGAGTAACCCTTTTTATGAGGGATCCACCGTTACCTGTAGTTAAATTGATATTGACGGAAGAACCACTAGATACCTCTAAAAACTTTGAAACAAGAATAGAGTTAACATCATTACCGGATGCGTTACTGTGAAACTTCAAATGTTGATTCCACATGTACATGGCACCACTGAGTGAAGCTGTGGCGCTGCTGTCTATTCTATTCACTGGGTAATCACCAGGATTGCTAGAAGAAGGAGCGTCTCGGTCTGAAAAAAACAGTACTCCATCGAGAGGATTTACACACTCGCTGCCACTTGCTCCTCCATTACACAAGGGAGCAGATAAGGTTACCGTTGAGCTGGAGTTAACTTCTAATGGCCAGTACCACTCTTTGCCTTTTTCCGGATCATGATCGGAATTAGAGTCATTGCACGCCCAATAACAAGTATTATAAAAAGAGACTGAAGAGCCTGTTAAATTAGCGTTTCCACCTTCAACACGTAGCCCACCTCCGCGTAAAATATAGACTCCAGGGTTGAGAGTAACATTCCCTTTTTTAATAAAAATCCCGCCGCAATATGTGCCAGGATTTAATGTTGTTGAACCACTGCTGTCTACAGTATAAGCTTCGTATGGCCCACCTGAGTCTTTCTCTTTTCCACTGCAACCACTTCCGTTACAGCTTTCATCTGGAGGACAGACCCCTGAAGATCGGTTAACAGAAGGAGCTTGAAGCGCAAGAAGAGGATCTGGAACAACTAAAGGAGATTGTGAGCTGGACTTTCCTTTGCCGCTCGTAGGGCATGAACCAGAAGTACCACATTGATAAGCACTTCCACCTGAATCACAGCTACCGCCAGTATAACCACCCACCACACTAATAGAGTGTCCTTTCAAGCAAGCGCCACTCTCCACTTTCATAGCTTTATTATGATCTGAATTGACTGCAATTCCGCACTTAGCATCTAAACTTGAACTGCTGCTCACCTCTAGAACTTTTTCTTGATCAGGGCTTAACACATAGACGCAGTTGGCCCCACTAGCAGTATTCGAATTTGCAACAGAACGAACAGTATAGTCAATAGTATCGATACCGATAATCTGTAAAAAAGAGGTTGCAGATGGCTGGGTTATGATGACTTCAACAGAGTGATTATCCCCAGAGTAAAAGCCAGAAACTGGTGGGTTGTTAACGGTAACGGTAATGTTGTCGCTACCGTCACTAAAACCATTATTGCTCGACTCCGTTTGAGCTGCATCAATGATAGTGCTGTCTCTGCCATAAAATTTTTCAAATGCACCAGCAAGAGCAGCTGCGTCAGCTGCTGTTTGAGCGTGCCGATAGTCTGAATAAGCTTTACTCGTATCAATCGCTAATCCAGCAGCAACAATTAACCCAATGAGTGAAACTGCGGCTAATGCAGAAATCACACCCTTATGTTTTTTTTGTAAAGAAAAAGAGAATTGAGGCATACCTTACTCTTAATTATGTACACCTAATAAGCGTAGTATTTCTTATTGAGTACTTCAAACAAGTTTATCCGTTGAGCTGGAATGCTTCTGCGTTATTGATTATTTAGTCATTAAGTTTCAACGGTTTTTAATAATGAATTATTTATCATTATTAAGAAAAAAATCTAAACTGTTCCCCTGTTTACTCGCATGCTACGGTGTTAGAGGTTAATTAACCGATTAAAGATAACAGCATACCCGCTGTTATGTAGATCCCCACCATCGCAATGATGGGTAATTTGATGCTTTTAAGCAGGTAGACTCCCACTATGACCAGCGCCATATCGATGCCATTTCCTACTGCACTTTGAAACACAGGCTGGTAGAGCGCGGAGAGCAACAGCCCGACAACCGCTGCATTTACTCCATTCATTGCGCCGGACAGTGCTGGAATTGCAGCCAGCTGTTGCCAATTTTTCAACACCACCAGTACCAATAAGAACCCAGGTAAAAATACGGCGAGTGTGGCGATAAGTGCGCCCCAAATCGACGCACTTGGTAGCAGTTCATAACCGAGAAAGGTGGCAAAGGTGAACATGGGGCCAGGAACGGCTTGAGCTGTGGCATAACCCGTTAAAAAGGCATCTTGTGACAGTTGATCACCAACAATGTTTTCCAGCAGTGGCAGTACTACGTGACCGCCACCAAAAACTAAACTGCCGGCTTGGAAGAAGTTTGAGAACAGCGCTATCTGCTCAGATAAGTGTGCCAACAAGGGAAGGCCGATGAGTAACCCAATAAAGATAAACAGTGGCGGCCAATTTATCTGCAACGACTTCTTTGCGGTATCTGTTGGTTGATGGTCATCTAACAGTTTATAACGTCCCACTAAAGCGGCGAACAACAGGACTGCAATTTGAGTACTTATTGAGGGGGAAATTAACAGTGCCATCGCCGTGAATACAGCCAGCGCAGCCCCCACTTTTTGTTGGCAAAAGTTATTGAACATGCCCCATGCGGCGTCGGCCACCACAATGACGGCTAATATTTTCAAACCGTGCACGGCACCTTGAAAAAAGCTGTTGTCGGTTAATACGGTACTCAGAGCTGCAATCACCAACATCAGAATGACAGAGGGCAGAGTAAAGCCTAAAAATGCGGCGATAGCCCCTAAAATTCCGCCACGATGATAGCCGATAGAGAAACCGACTTGGCTTGAACCTGGGCCGGGTAGAAACTGACTAAGCGCGACAAACTGCCCATACTCTTTATCGCTTAACCATTGGTGTTTTTCGACAAACGAGTGTCTAAAATAGCCAATATGGGCAGCGGGACCGCCGAAACTGACCCAACCGAGCATAAAGAACTTAACAAAAATATCGAGCATCTGAGTAACCCTTAATAAAAAACGGATGAAAATATCTACTGCACTGAAGATAATAAAAAAGATACAATGATTCAAATTGATTGTTTTGGTTGTGGTTATGAATAAAATTAATTGGCGTGCGGTGGATCTCAATTTACTGGTGGTTTTTGACGCCTTGATGACACAACGAAGTGTCTCTAAAGCGGCGGACAAACTCTCTGTTGGTCAGTCGGCGATGAGCCACAGTTTGTCGAGATTGAGAGTGCTGCTCGGTGATCCACTGTTTGAGCGGCAGGGTCAGCTGATGATGCCCAGTAAAAAGGCACTAGAGTTGGCACCCGTCATCACTCATATCCTCACACAGATCTCTGAGCAGGTTCTGCACTCTGCCGGTTTTGAGCCTAATGAGTACCAAGGGAAGTTAAAGATTGGTCTGACTGATTATGCAGAGCTGCTGTTTGCACCTGCGCTGTTTGATGCGATTTTGCAACAAGCACCCTTGAGCCAGATCTGTTTTTATAATGTGGATCGAAGCCGTTATCAACAGGCATTTATCGATTATCAACTCGACTTTATGATTGGTAGCATTGGGGAGACAACCAGCCACTTTCAGCGCTCGCACCTCTATACTGAGCAGCATGTCTGCCTGTTTGATCCGGTTTCAACGGGGATTAATGTGCCTATCTCGATGAGTGATTACTTGTCGGTTCCTCATGCATTAGCCAGTCCAAACGGACAGTTGACCAGTAGTGTCGACAGTCAGCTGGCGGAGCTGGACAAACAGCGAACGGTGAGTGTCACATCACGTAATTTTTTAACCCTACGTCACTTGATACGAGGTCGAAAATTATTGTGCGTGGTGCCTGAATTGATGGCTAAACTGGACCTCTTCACACATGATCTCGCGTGCGATAAAGCGCCAGTAGAGGTGCCCGATTTTGATATTGATATGCTGTGGGAGAAAAGAGATGATCAACATGTCAGAAGTCTTTGGTTGCGAGGGGTAGTGAGTGAAGCAATATTAAATGAGGTTAGCCGCTTAAAAGAGTGAGGGTGTAGATAACAGACAACCATCAATTTCTGATGGCTGTCTGCTGAGTGGATTAAGAAACAGAGGTGCTTGCCTGTTTTGCTCTATCTTCTCCAGATAGTGCATTTTCATATTTGTTGTATTTCCACCAAGCAAAACCTAAGAAGACAACAATACCACCGACATTATAGAGCAGTATCATGGCGATGTTGCCACCTGGTGGGAAGGTCGAGGCGATAAAACCGATAGTGAAGATAACCAGTAACATAGAGACAATGGTGATCCCAGTTAGGCGAGAGCCCATTTTAAAATCACGTTCTAAATGGTCGAACTTCCAACGCAGCATGAGATAAGCAACCAAGATGAAGATTGGTGGCAGCATCGCTGAAGCGGCTGTCATGTTGATAACCGTGTTCATTAAACCTTGTACTGAATCTGAACCTAACGCTGGAACAATAAGTAGTGGGATAACAATTAGAAACTGAATCCAAGCGGCTCTTACTGGAACACCATGTTTGTTGAGTTTGACCATCTCTTTACCGAATATTCCCTCTGGAATTTCGGAGAAGAAAATTTTCACTGGTGTTGCAGTCCACATAAGAAGAGAACCAAACATGGTGGCAAACATAACCACACCAACAAATCGATTCACTAAATCTGTTGATAAGCCGTAATATTGTGCAAGACCTTCAAAAATCTGTACTGAACCGCCTGTAAACGTTAAATCTTCTCGAGCAACAAATACATTAACAAGTAAAGATGAAACTGAATAAAGCCCACCAATGAGAATACCCGCTAAAATGACGACTTTGATAAAGGACTTGTGACCACCTTTTACGTCATTTACGTATACAGCAATAGATTCAGCACCACCTGCAGCCATGAAAATCCAGGTGATAACCCCTAGAAACGTCCAAGAGAACGTTGGCGTCATAGCCTCAATTGTCATTGGGTTAGCAGGTTCAATTCCACCGAGTACAGCCCCTCCTGCAAGTAGGATATATGAACCTGTCAGTAGTATGAGAAGAGTAGAAGTGACCGCGGTAATTGAGCCTAATAATTTAGCCCCTGTTGTTGAAACGTATGTAGCAATTGCAAAGAGTATGGTCGATAAAATGGTGGTCACAATGGGGTTGAATGTCATTTCATAACCAAAAAATGCATAAGAAGCGAAAGCGATAACACCAGGAAGTAGGGAGGTAAACCAGAATAGGTTAACGAACCAGTAGGTATAGGCACCTAAAAATGCCCATCGTCCCCCTAATGTCGACTTTAACCATGCGTGTACTCCCGATTCTGAGTTTTTATTAAGTGCAACAAACTCAGCAATTATTAGACAAAAAGGGATGAAATAGAAAATGGTCGCAATGATATACATTGGCGTGGACGATAATCCAATTTCAATATTATTATTGACTACATTTCTAAATCCGAAAACTGCCGCTAGCGTCATCGATAGCAAAGCGAATTTTCCTATAGTAGCTCGTTTTGTTTCTGACATAATGTTCTCCATTATTGTGTCATAAGTTAATCTAAATTATTTATTCAAAAAATAGCCATCTTCAATGGTGACTTTTAACACCACTTTTTTGATCGGTTGACCACCGCAAAAGCGATAGGCCTTATCATTATCAAAGATGACAAATTGACCATTACCGACGGTAAATCGCTCACCGCTACCGCTGAAAAATTCACGGTCACTGTCATCAAGGTAAGGCGTTGTGTTGGTTAACTGCTGTTTGTCTGCAACCTCAATGCACTCTTCTCCTTCAAGGTAGTAGTGCACGTCTAGGTAGCGTCGATAACCGACAAATTCATCACTTGGTTGAGGTTGGGCAGTCTCCAGCATATAAATTAAAGAGTCGCCAATTGAGTGATAAACGCCTGCTTTAATATGTTCAATATTGTTGATTGCTTCGAGGCAGCGTTGCCATTTGCGTCCCTCTTTATAGAGCGCGGTAAACTGTTCGATATTGTCTAATATGATCACTGTTACTCTCCTTTAAGAGGGGTGTTAATGCCGTGCAGGCAAGGGATCAGCGTAAAGGCGTAATCAAAGGCTTCCATGTAAACTCGATAGGAGTCGAGCACCTCTGATCCCCAAGAGTTTGACCCTAACCCCATCACTTGGTGATCGAGATTGAGGGTGATGAAACCACTTGGTTCTAGCTCATTGGTATGTTGAGCTTGATGAATATTTTGGTTGGTGTAGTGCCAAGCACTGAAATTGATCAACTGCTCAGGTTTTACTAATAGGCCTTGACCGTGTTGATTAACCAATGATGTCCAGCGCACCTCTTGACGATTACCGTTGTTTTGAGGGAACGGGTAATTTTCAAACATCTGAGCCACGTTGGTTTTGTATCGATCGATTAAATTGCTCTGTTTGCTGTCTTGGTAGTTTTCATCTGGGCCGCGACCATAATATTCAACCTGATCAAACTGTTTCGCTATGCCGATATCTAATCCAATGGTAGGAATGACATGAGGGTAATCACCGTATCGTTGTCCGCTGAGGCCTACTTTTATTTCACCGGTATTGCTGATGTGGTATTGATAGTGACAGCGCATGCCGAAATCAAAAACAGGCGGTGCGATAATGCTGTGGGTATGGACTATTACGTGATCCTGTTCGACGGTCACCTCTAGCGAGCGGAAGTGCTCTTGCATAATCTGCAGGTGAACGGGATGCCATAACCCTTCATACTCTTGCTTATGGTTATCTATCATTGGTTTGAAGAAGCTTAATTTTGGCGATGAGGCGATGATCTCTTCAGAGCACACTTTCCATGACGTGAGTTTGCCATCCAGCTTAGAGAAGCGAATAACAAAACCATCGCCACTGATCACCCACTGTAAACGCTGCTCATCAACGCTTAAATCGTGAGTTTCGATGGTAGACATAATGTTTCTTGTAGATAAAGTATCAACGGGTTGCGCTGTGTTCTCTTTAACTTGTATTTGAAACTGCCCCAGTTGATGGTCTGCTTCGCTGTAGAGGGTTTTGCTGTCTTTTTTCACCGTGATATTAATGAACACTTCTCGCTCATCAAGGGTTGGCAAATTAATCTGAATATCTCTGTCTTCTCTGGCGGATAATTCAGGCACTTTCAACTGCAGCTGCTGTAACGATTCACCTTCTGCTTTCACATCGACATAGAGGGTAATGTCATCCATATTCGAAAACCAGTAGCGGTTTGATATGGTGAGATGACCAGTGCTTGCCTCTTTGGCGGTGACTTTTATTGGTGAGATCACCTGTTTGTATTCACGAAGCCCAGGACCGGGTTGTTGGTTAGAGTAGACCAAACCATCCATGCAGAAGTTATCGTTATTCGGGTAGTCACCAAAATCGCCGCCATATTTATAGAGCTCTTCGCCGTTTTCATCTGTGGCAAGAATGCCGTGATCGCACCATTCCCAAATGTAGTGACCTTGAATATGATCATGCTTGTTAAAGACGTTCTGATACTCTGTTAACCCGCCAGGACCGTTCCCCATAGCGTGAGCGTATTCGCAAATAATGCGAGGTTTATCCATTGGATGCTCGCCAAAGTAGTTCATCAGTTGCGCGCGAGAGTACATAGTACTGACCACATCAACGACCTCTGCATCACGGTCCTCTTCATAGTGAATTAAGCGGCTGTCATCAATCGCTTTCGCTGCGGCGCACATTGCACGGATATTGCAGCCATAACCAGACTCATTACCCAGTGACCACATGATGATGCTAGGGTGGTTTTTTTGTGCATGAATGTGGCGAACAATGCGATCCACAAAGGCATCTTCCCAGCTTGGATCATCTGTGATTCTTTCTAGGTTGCCGACATTGGCAAAACCGTGGGTTTCAACATCGGTTTCTGCGAGAACAAACAGGCCATACTTGTCGCACAACTCATAGAATCTTGGATCGTTAGGGTAATGGGCGGTACGCACTGAGTTAATGTTGTGTTGTTTCATTAATATGATGTCTTGTTCAACGCGCTCAATGCTGACAGCGCGACCTTTAATATGGTCATTGTCGTGACGGTTAACCCCGTGCAGCATGGCGTATTGTCCATTGATGTAAAACAGCCCCTCTTTCACTTTGATATCACGAAAACCGATCTGCTGAGGTACCACTTCAATGATCGTGCCGTTGTTGTGTTTTAAGGTTAAAAATAGTTGGTACAGATGGGGGTTTTCAGCACTCCATTGAACGGGATGGTTGACTGGAATCTCTAACTCTAGATGGGTGCTATTAAGAGCTGCGCTCTGTTGTAATATTGGCTGCTTACCATCGTAGAGTGCATACTCTAGTTGATAGTCAGAGAGTGTATCTTGGCTAAGGTTAGTAAAATCAATGGCGCAACTGAGTGTGGCGTCTTGGTAGTTTTCATCAAACTGTGTCGCGATAGTCATATCATGTATGTGAAGGTGGTTTCTGCTCACCACATAGACATCTCTAAAGATACCAGCAGTCCACCACATATCCTGATCTTCTATATAGGTTGAATCCGCCCACTGTAAAACACGAACACAGAGTAAATTTTCACCAGGTTTAGCAAATGAGGAGATATCAAACTCAGCGGTTAAACGACTGCCCTTACTGAAACCAACATAATGGCCATTCAAATAGAGTTCAAAATAGGTCTCTACGCCATCAAATTTGATAATGGTCTGCTGTTGTGTGCAGGACTCTGACAAGATGATTGTTTTTTGGTAAGCACCTGTTGGATTATCACTAGGTACAAATGGAAGATCGATCGGGAAAGGGAAACCTTCATCGGTATATTGTAGATTGCCGTGACCTTCCATCTGCCACATGCTTGGCACTGAGATGGTTCCCCAATTAGACATAGGTTCACAATAAAAATTTTCGGGGACAAGCAGCGGATGAGTAAAGAATTCGAATGTCCACTCCCCACTTAATAACTGGAAATTCTGGCTGAGATTACGTTGAAAAGTCGCCGCATCATGTAACGACGCGTAAGAGAAGAAATAGGCTCTAGGGGCCATTCTATTCTCGCTTAATTGGTTATTATTTTCCCAGTTATTCATGTTGTCTCCGGACAAATTGAGAATCTGAGGTGTATTTTAGTAAAACTTTTACTAAAATACACCTGTGTAAACGTTTTCCTTTAAGTGGATCACGTTTCGCTTTCAATTATGTGATCTAGGTTAAAAAATAGGCACAAAAAAAGAGCAAGTCGGTAGACTTGCTCTTAGTGATTTTGATTTTTCTGGTCAGTTAGCTGGGCGCTACGGTGGTTCCTCTGAGAATTAACTCACTTGGAACAGTAATAACCACAGGGATTTTTCTGTTATCGCGCTCTTGTTCCACTAACAAGTTAACCCCTTGGATACCCATCAGCTCTGAGTGTATGTGAAAAGTGCTCAATGGTGGGAAGGTAAATTTAGCAGTAGGAATATCGTTGACACTGATTAGAGCAATATCACCCGGTATCGATAAGCCTTTTTCATGAATTGCACGTAATACCCCAATAGCAATTGAGTCAGAAGCGACAAATATCGCTTTAGGAAAGTCGAGCTGCAACATCTGTTGGGCTAGCTCATAACCTGAAGCGCTGGTAAAAGTACCACATAGGATATCTTTCTCTGACACCACCCCTTTTAAACCGCCATATTCACGAAACATCTGTTCTCTGATGTCGGTTTGACCAATGTTATCTTGACCACCAATGAACCCAATTCTATTATATTCTTGATTTACAAAGAAGTTAATCACATCAACACTGAGCTGTTTAAGATTAACAATGACCGAGTCGACTCTATTATCTTGATCGTTATAATCAACATAAACGTGGTGTTTTGATAACTTAGCGGCCAGTGATAGTTGTTGCTGATTCGCTCTGCCTATGATGATCACCCCATCTACGGCCGTCAGTTGGTTTCCGTTGTCGGAGCTGTAGCTGTTGAGCAGTTCGATATTGAGTTTACTGCATTGCATTTCTATACCATGGCGTATAGCGAGGTAGTAAGGATCATTGACTTCGAGCTCTTGAGGGTAAGTATACAGTGCCAAAAAACGAAGGGATCGTCGTTGGTTGCCAAGTGAGCGGCGAGAACTTATGGTTTTATACTCCAGCTTTTCAGCCATCTCTAACACTCTTCTTTTCGTCTCTGCTTTTACACTGAGCGTTGGATCATCATTTAGTACTCTAGATACGGTGGCAAGTGAAACTGATGCCGCCTCTGCTATCTCCTTAAGTGTTGCCATTTTACTTCTCGCCTCAACTCTATTCGAATCCATACCAATTTATAGTAGTGTAAACAGCACTGAAATAGGAGGAAAATTTAGTAAAACTACTGATTTATCACTAACTTTAATGAAATAAATGCCGCTGTTATACACTCTATGAATAAATTACTGTTTTAATCTGCCTGTTGCATCGAAATACGCTCTTGTGTAAACGTTTACACAGTTGGGATTTGGATCACGGTTAGCTTGATTGTTGGTTGATAAACTCGTGGTATATTTTCTACTCTCTGATAAAAAGAGTTCATTATGTCTAGTGTTGTTTCAAGTAGCGGTAAATTTAATTCCACCGATCATCCACATCGCCGATATAACCCATTAACAGGGCAGTGGGTATTGGTATCTCCACATCGGGCAAAACGCCCATGGCAGGGGCAGGATGAAAAACCGTCACTGATGCCTAGTGAACGTTATGATCCTGATTGCTTTTTATGTGCCAATAATCAACGTATTTCCGGTGATAAAAACCCAGATTATCAAGGTACCTTTGTTTTCACTAATGATTTTGCTGCGTTAACCACAGACACGCCAGATGCACCTGAGTCAGACAATCATCTTTTTCGTAGCCAAAGTGCACGCGGTTTGAGTCGAGTCATCTGCTTCTCTCCCGATCACAGTAAGACACTGCCTGAGTTGCCACAAAAAAGCATATTAGCGCTGGTTGATACCTGGGAACAGCAAATATCAGAGTTGGGTAAAGAGTATCTTTGGGTACAAGCTTTTGAAAACAAAGGCGCAGTGATGGGGTGTTCGCAGCCTCATCCACATGGGCAGGTGTGGGCGAATAACTTCTTACCCAATGAGATAGAGCGAAAAGATAAACAGTTGCGCGATTACCAGCGACAACACGGTCGTAATCTTTTGCTTGATTATGTGCAGAGCGAAGAGAAAGATGGATCTCGAACTGTGGTGGATACAGAGCACTGGCTGGCTGTCGTGCCTTACTGGGCTGCCTGGCCTTTTGAAACCATGCTAATGCCAAAAGCGCATATTCGTCGCATGAGCGAATTAAGTGAAGAGCAGAGAGTGGATTTGGCACTGGCGCTGAAGAAACTGACCAGTCGATATGACAATCTATTTCAGTGCTCATTTCCTTACTCGATGGGCTGGCACTATGCTCCGTTTTTTGAACACGCTTTAGATTCATCGCAGGATACTGACATTGATCATTGGCAGTTGCATGCCCTTTTTTATCCACCACTTTTGCGCTCAGCAACGGTGCGAAAATTCATGGTTGGATATGAGATGCTGGCGGAGAGCCAAAGGGATCTTACTCCTGAACAAGCCGCAGAAAAACTTCGAGCAGTAAGCGATGTTCACTATTTAGATAATGGCCATTTATAAGCCCTAATGTGAGAGATATTATGACAGATTCAATTGCGCTGATTAAACAAGTTAGCCAATCTTTTCAACAGAGCTTTGGTTATTCGGCACATGCCTTTGTTCAAGCGCCGGGCCGAGTCAATTTGATTGGTGAACACACCGATTATAACGACGGTTTTGTTCTACCTTGTGCCATTAACTATCAAACTGTGGTGGCTGCCAGCAAAAGAGACGATAACATTGTACGGATCGTATCGGTCGATTATGGCAATGAAATCAATCAATTTGACCTTAACCAAACCATCACTTTTGATGCTGATTGTATGTGGGCAAATTACATACGAGGGGTCGTAAGCTGTTTATTAAATCGTGGTTATTCATTTAACGGTGCCGATATTGCGGTCAGTGGTAATGTACCGCAAGGCGCCGGATTGAGTTCATCAGCGGCTTTAGAGGTGGTGATTGGACAGACATTTAAAGCCCTCTATAACTTAGACATTAGCCAGCAAGAGATTGCGCTCAATGGCCAGCAAGCTGAGAATGAATTTGTTGGGTGTAACTGCGGCATTATGGATCAACTTATCTCAGCGGAAGGTGAAGAGAATCATGCACTACTTATTGATTGTCGCTCATTAGAGACAACGGCGGTGCCACTGCCTGCAGATATGGTGGTGATGATCATTAACTCCAATAAAAAGAGAGAGCTGGTGGGCAGTGAATACAATACTCGCCGTCAGCAGTGTGAAGAGGCTGCTGAAATCTTTGGGGTTAAAGCGCTACGAGATGTCACTCTAAAGCAGTTTGAACTACGAAAGGGCGAACTCAGTGATGTGGTAGCCAGACGGGCAAAGCATGTGATTACCGAAAACGACCGCACTGAACTTGCTGCTGTTGCGTTGAAAAATGGTGATCTCCCTCTAATGGCGAAGCTGATGGAGCAGTCTCATTTCTCCATGAAAGACGATTTTGAGATCACGGTGACAGAAGTTGATACGTTAGTTGAGATTGTAAAACAACAATTGGGTGAAGAGGGGGGAGTTCGGATGACTGGTGGTGGTTTCGGCGGTTGTATCGTTGCGATGATGTCTCCAGATAAAGTGAATCAAGTACGTCAAGCTGTTGCAGAGAATTATGAAGCGGCGACTGGATTAAAAGCGTCGATTTATGTCTGTCAGGCCAAATCGGGTGCGTCTCAGCTTGAGATAATATCGTAATGGATACAGAGCCTTTTACGGACGGTAAACCTGCCAATGTCTACACTCTGCATAATCAGCTTGGCAGCAAAATTGCGGTGATGGATATTGGTGCGACATGGCTTAGTTGTCAGCTTCAAGTTGATCAACAGATAAGAGAAGTATTGCTTGGCGTCGACACTATGGCTAAACATCAGCAGCAAGAGGCGTATTTAGGTGCAACGGTTGGCCGTTACGCCAATCGTATTGCTGGTGGCAAATTTGTCATTGGTGATAAGAACTACCAAGTGGCTGTTAATCAAGGTGGAAACTGCCTGCATGGCGGTGTTGAAGGCTTTGATAAACGTCGTTGGGCACTGCAAGAGTTACGCAGCGACTGCGTGGTTCTCTCTTTGCACTCAGCCGATGGCGAACAAGGTTTTCCTGGAAATTTGGAGGTGACAGTCAGTTATCAGTTAACGGATCAAAACGAGGTTGTCCTCGCTTATTCCGGCATGGTTGATAAAGCGTGTCCGGTTAATTTAACCAATCATGCCTACTTTAACTTGATGGGTGATGAGTCCAGTGTTGATGGCTTAGAGCATCAGTTGCAGATATTTTCCGCTCATTATGCCGCGACGAATGAGGTGGCAATACCAATCGGCAAGTTGAAATCTGTGGTTGATAGTGGTTTTGATTTTAACCAGTTGAAACCGATCAAGCAGGACTTCTTACGCGACTTTGATCAGCAGCTATTGAGTGGTTATGACCACTCTCTGCTGCTTGATAGTGATAAAACCGATGGTCAACAGGTTGCGGCACGTTTGGTGTCGGCGGATAAACAGCTTACGATGGAGGTGAGAACCAGCAAGCCTGCTATTCAGCTTTACAGTGGTAACTTTCTGCAAGGCACTGCAGGTCGACAGTTGCATCAATACAGCAATCATCAGGGCATCGCGTTAGAGACGCAGTTTTTACCGGATTCGCCTAATCACCCTGAGTGGCCGCACGTTTCCTCAATACTGCAACCAGAGCAAACGTATCAAGCGGTTACTAAATATAAGTTTATTGTCAGTTAGAGCTGTTGTGCGTGAGATCTATATTTTACTGACGGACATTCTTTTAATCAGTGTTGGATTGAACAGACTGACGCTGCTGCTTTTGTGTTCACCCTTAGCCAGCATAATGGCCAGAGACGCCGCTTTTTCTGCCATAATATGAATGGGATAACGAATTGTGGTCAATTTTGGATGCACAAATTTAGCAATTAAACCATCATCGAACCCAACCAGAGACATCTGTTCTGGAACCTTGATGCTGTTATCTTCAAGTGCAGATAGTGCACCTGCAGCCATAAAATCGTTGTAAGCGAAAGTTGCGGTGACGGGTAAGTTTTTAGCCAGCAGATTCATCATCGCTTTCTCACCCCCGATATCTGTTGGTTCGGAGAATTCTATATAGTTGTCAGATGTGGTGAGGCCATTATCTTTAAGCGCTTGTAAATAACCATCTTTACGCTGAACACTGTCTTCGATCTCTTGATTTGAACCGATGCAAGCTATCTGCTTATGGCCATTTTTGATGAGAAATTCAGTGGCGAGATAGGCGCCTTTGAAATTATCGAGTGCAATACAGCGCTCTGCAATTTCAGGTACCAATCGGTTGATCAAAATAAATCCGGGTACTTCGTTGGCGTAATCAATCAGTTCTTGGTTACTTAGCCCTTTCGAGTGCACAACCAATGAATCACATCGGCTGTTGATCAGCAGCTCAATCGCATTTCGCTCGTCAGTGGCATTGTGATAACCATTTCCGATTAAGACCTGCTTGCCATTTTTACGAGCAACATCATCCACCGCTTTTATCATCAAACCAAAAAATGGATCCGAAACATCACTGACCAATACGCCAATGGTATTGGTACTTTTACTGACTAATGCGCGGGCATTGGCGTTGGGTCTATAACCGAGCGCTTTCATCGATTTTTCAACCACGGCGATCGACTTTGCACTCGCTTTTGGTGACTTGTTGATGACACGAGATACGGTTGCGATAGAGACACCCGAATCTTTTGCAACATCTTTAATGGTAGCCATGAATAACCTCACATTGTAATTGCACCCATTTAACCCTTGTAGTGAAAATATGGCAATGGCTGATTGATATTTTGTGGAGTTATAAGATATAGATCGCTGTAATTCCTTATTTTATTGTTAATGTAAACGTTATCAAAAATGAGAGAGGTCAAGCTGATTATGACGACAATTACATACCCTGATTTTGCAAAGCTGGACATACGAGTTGGTGTTATCACCGAAGTGGTTAGACACGAAAATGCAGATAAACTCTACATTGTTCAAATTGACATTGGTGAACGAACCTTGCAAACCGTGACCAGTCTAGTGCCTTATTACACAGAGCAAGAGCTGCTGGGCAAACAGGTAGTGGTGTTGACCAATCTAGCCAAAGCGAAAATGAGAGGCGAGACTTCTGAGTGCATGCTTCTATGCGCTGAAACGGAGGATGAATCTGAAAGTGTTCTGCTCACTCCTGAGCGCTTAATGAGCCCCGGAGTGAAGATCGTTTAGTCGTTATTTGATCAGATCATATAGAGTCGGTTTTCTGGCCTTTACGGTCTGTTGTAAAAAATTGACGATCCAGAGGGCGATCGATTGTGAATCTGCGACTTTATCGAGTGTTTTTTTTCCTTGTGCAAGTCGACTGGGATCAATAATGTCTTGTCGGTAATCCATTAATGCCGAGGAAAACTCGACCGTAAATTCAGGATGACCTTGAAAGCCTAAAAAGTGGTTGCCGACCTGTATAGCGCTGTATGGACAGAAGTCATTGGCAAGAATTACCTGACTATTGGCTGGCAGTGCTATCACCTGATCTTGATGGCTAACGATGAGTCCAACCAGAGGCAACTCAGGGCTCATCCACGGTTTTTTATTGATGATCTGAGCCGTTGATATACCCAGTCCCCATCCATTGTATGAGAGAGCGACTTTTCCCCCTAATGCGTGAGCAATAAGCTGATGACCGAAACAGATGCCTACTAGTCCAATTTGTGCATCGTATAAACGGCGAACAAAATTCACCAGCTCATCAATCCAAGGAAGATCATCATAAACACTATAACGACTTCCGGTTGACAGGTAAGCGTCACACTCATCAAGATCTTTCGGATATACTCCTTTATGTACTTCGTAAAATACCAGTTTCAGAGGTGTATTAGTCTGCTGTAGTAGTGTGGCAAACATTGTTGAATAGTCGCCATACTGAGTGCGTAGTGTTTGATTTACATTGTCGCAAAGTAAAATTCCTAGCTTCATTGAACGATCTCCTTATCGAGTATTGATGACTCCTACCTTACTTCAGTCAAATGGTTAAAGGTGTGTTTTAAGGTTAAATGATTTAGTTTGAGTGACGTTGTGATAACCAAAGGTAGATAAATTGCTGCCGCTACCTGAGTTTTTTGTGCCTGACCACGCTAAAGCTGGGTCTTGATAATCACAGCGATTAATAAAAAAGGTCCCTACGTGAAGCTCTTCACCAATCGCAATAGCTGCATTGATGTCCGTTGCGAAAACGGAAGCGGTGAGACCATATTGTGAGTCATTCATAAGTTCAATCGCTTCTTGATCAGTTTTGACTCTCATGACCCCTACCACTGGGCCAAATGTTTCATCGCGCATGATTTTCATTTTATGATTTACGTTGGTGAGTAGTTGGGGAGCTAAGTAACAGGATTTTTTATCATAATTTGGAAAATCGTCAGTTGAGATATGAGCGACAGCGCCCATCTTTATGGCCTCATTAATTTGAGAACGGATGCATTTTGCCGCAGCGAAGCTGACAACGGGTCCTAAGGTCACTTGAGGATCAAAGGGAGGACCAAGTTTAAACTGTTTGATTAACTTTTCTGCTTTATCAACAAATTCGGAATAGATTGAATGATGAACATAGATGCGTTCAATTGCGCTGCAAGATTGGCCTGAATTAAAATAGGCGCCATCAATACAACTTTCAACGGCATGTTCAAGATTAGCATCGTGTCGAATGTAAGCCGAATCTTTACCGCCGAGATCCAAACCAACCGTTACTATTCTGTTTGATGTTGCGGCTTTTATCGCTTTGCCCCCCTCAACAGACCCGGTGAAAGATACGTAATTAATACCAGGATGCTGCGCTAATTTCTGAGTCGCAGTCCGGCTTAAATGAAGGTACTGGAATACACCGAGTGGAAGTTGAGTTTGCTGAAACGCTTTGGCAAACTGCTCTGCACACAGAAGAGTCTGAGATGAATGCTTTAAGATGACACAGTTTCCAGCCATGATAGCGGGAATAAGGATATTTATTGCACTTAGATAGGGGTAATTCCAAGGAGAAATGACAACAACGGTACCTAAAGGCTCTTTTTTTATGTATCGGGTATAACCAGTCAGGTGATTCAATACGATCGGCTCTAAGGCTTCTTCTGCTGCATCTATCAAATATCTGGCACGCTCTTCCGTTGCCATTATTTCAGCTCTTGCGAAACGAATGGGTCGTCCCATCATCCAACATAACTGCCGAGCAATTTCATCTTGGTTACTGATGATCGCATCAATCATTTGGTGGCAAATGGTGGCTCTGTCTTTGATTAGGATCGATTTCCATTGCAGGTGCGCTGACTGGGCTTCTTGCACCGCAGTTTCAACCTCAAGTGGGCTGGCAAGTTTTCTGGTGGCATAAATCGAACCATCAATGGGGCTACGGCTGGTCAGAACATCACTCATGTTTAATGCCTTTTACTACTTGCGTAATGATTACTCTCCGTACAGATTAAAATGCAATAGATTGAATAATTTAATAAATAATTGTTAGTAATATAAATATAGACGCAAGTGGGCGAGTTGCAATGTTAAAAGAGAGGGTGATAGAAAAGGAAAAAGAGCTCAAATAAACGTAATTTAAGCTCTTTATATTTGAAATGTAATGATAAGTTATTTTTAACTTAACAGTAGTGATTTAGTTATTGTGGTGTAACTCGTTGTTTAGCTCAACCGCGGTTTTATTGGTTAAGCACTCAATTTGTCCAGTCACTGAATGACGGCGGAACAGCAGATCAGTTTGACCGGCAAGATCGCGTGCTTTTGCTATTTCGATCTCTTTGCCACTTAAGTCAAGCATACGAACTTTGGTTCCGGCAGTGACATATAATCCAGACTCAATCGTACAGCGATCACCCAATGGGAAACCAAGACCTGAGTTGGCGCCTAATAAGCAGTTTTCGCCAATTGAGATAACCATTTTACCCCCACCAGACAGCGTTCCCATGATAGAAGCGCCACCGCCTACATCTGAGCCTTCACCGACCATGACGCCAGCAGAGATTCGGCCTTCAACCATGCTTACACCGGTTGTTCCTGCATTGAAGTTGATGAAACCTTCATGCATAACGGTAGTGCCTTGGCCAACGTGAGCACCAAGACGGACACGAGAGGTATCCGCAATACGGATGCCAGCAGGGACCACGTAATCCACCATTTTTGGAAATTTATCAACACAGTCAACAGTAATAACGTCGCCATTCAGACGGGCGTCAATTTGGCGTTCAGCAAGTTCTGGTAGATCAATGGGTCCAACATTGGTCCATGCGATGTTATGCAATAGTCCAAAGATGCCATCCAATACAGTACCGTGAGGCTGAACTAAGCGGTGTGAAATGAGCTGCAGTTTCAAAAAGCCTTCAGCCACAGATGTTGGCTGCTCATCTGTTGCCAAGATAACAAGAACCAGTGGTTGAGAAGAGCTGCCGGCTTTAGTGGCAAAACTTGAGTTGGCGCTATCGCCATTTGCGTTAAAAGCGGTAGCAAGTTGTGCTGCTTGGCTTGACGTTACTTCAACTGCTTGATTGCCTTCCTGGAAATCAACAACTTTTGCAATTGCACTAACCAGTGCATCACTAGGGTTTAAAAGTGGGTTTGGGAAAAATGCTTCAATGATTTTCCCATCACGATTTTTTGTAGCAGTACCTAAGGCAAGCGAGAATATGGCCATTATAGAGTAATCTCCGTTTCTATAATTTGATGAAATTGCATCAATAATCAAATTTACTTAATAAATTACATTCATCATAAAGAGAGAACTTTACTAAGTCTATAAAAACAGAAAGCAGCAAGCCAACAAATGACCGACTGCTTTTAATGGTTTAGCTTGTTGCTTACTCGATGCTATGCAGCAGCTTCTGAGTCAGATGGTTCAGCAACCACTTTCACTTCTTTTGGTTTTTTTGGTGCAGGTTTACGTTTTGCACCTAAAGCAATAAGAACCTCTTCTTTATTTTTTGCTAAGTATAAAGAGAGCTCTTCTTGTTTTGCTTCATCTTCTAGCAATTTGCTTTCACCCAGTAATGTGAACAGCTCATCAGCCATATCCAGCATTTTGTCATAAGCGTCAGCTTCAGCTTTAGAGGTAAAAGTCATCTTTTCTTCTCCGTTGCGTTCCACTACGTACTTGACGATAACAGCCATGGTCATCCCCTAAATAATTAATCCAAATTTACTGGCTTTTTATACAGTAGGTTCTACACTATGTCCAGTTTAAAGAAGGTAGTTGTGATGACAAGAGAAAAATTTGAGTTTGTTTATCAACGAGCAGCAGAGAGAAAAGGCGGCGTTGAAAGCTTAGAAAGTATCATTAATAAACCGCTAACAGCGGCAAAACTGGCCTCAGTTTCCGATGACCGTTGGTTAGCCTGTTTTACAGAGAAAGTCTTTCAGTGCGGCATCTCGTGGAGTGTAGTGAGAAAAAAATGGCCTAATTTTGAACAGCTTTTTTTTGGTTTTGATATCGAGAAAATGTTGTTGATGCCCGACGCTATGTGGGAGCAGAAAGCGCAAGATCCTCAAATTATTCGCCACCTTACTAAGGTGATGACCATTCCAGCGAATGCGCGCATGATTCAGCAGGAACAAAGAGCTCATGGTTCATTTGCAACCATGGTTGCTGATTGGCCGACGGAGGATATTACCGGTTTATGGAACTATCTAAAAAAACATGGCAAGCGATTAGGGGGTAATACTGGCGCTTATAGCTTGCGGGTAATGGGGAAAGACACCTTTATTCTCTCATCAGATGTTGAGGCGTATTTACGACAAAGTGGCATTGTAGACAGTGGAAGAACCACCAAAAGAGCTCAATTATCGGCTCAAACTGCGTTTAATGATTGGCAACAAGAGTCAGGAAGAAGCTTAAGCGAAATCAGTCAGGTTATCGCGTTTAGCTGTGGCGATAACCGAGTGTAAACTGATCAGCTTAAGCGTATTTAACGGGAATTAATCGTTTGAACTTGAGTTAATTAACGATGATGTCGATTGAAGCGTTTGCTGTGTATGAGCCTTTAGGTTTATCTACACAGTAGAGCGCAGCGACATATTTTCCTGAATCAATTTGGTGAATCAAGGTCGCACTTCCTTTTTTTGGTGACTCCCAGTTCCCTGAATCCGAGAGAGGCTGCATGACCTTCATGTTTTCTAAAAACTGTACATCGATTGGAAGACCTTGCTGATAAACGGCGACAAAAGCAAAATCATCGCTGTTTTGACACTGTAAATTAAGCGTAATGTCGCCCGGTTTCATGGTCAAACTGTCGCTGGATTTTTGCGCAATCACACTATTATCGCCATTAGCGACTGAGGCCATTTTTATCTCGCCAGAAAGTGCATAACCGCTTATTCCAAGAGTGATAATCAGTGTTGAGTTAACCAGTAGCTGCTTTTTGAAAACGTTCATATTTATATCCTTAAAATCATTTGAGTGGACACAACCTGTAACGATTAGGTTACTGAAACCACTTTAGGATATTAAATTGAGCGCATACATTACCTAGGTATAGTTTGGGGCCGCTACTTCCAACAATAGTTAACCTGACCGAATCTTAGTGTTTTTTTGACAGAGTGGGTTAATGACTTTTTTGAGCACTGCTTCCGTTACCACTTTTGACAAAATGAGATGAAGCTTTTTAATAACGGACTTTGGTATTTCTCTTTGTGCATCAAAATCCAATAACGACGTTTCATATCCAGTGGCAATGAGAGTTCGATCAGTCGGCCATCCGCCAACGCATATTGCGCTGCTTGTTTCGACAGGCAAGCGAGTCCTAAATCTGCTGCGGTAAAGTTGATGATGGCTTCGGTGGTATTGAGTTCAAAGGCGATGGTCCACTGCTCAATTCTTGGTGCTACTCGCTGAACAAAAAACTCTCGGGTGCCAGAGCCCGCTTCTCTTACAATCCATTGGCTCTGTTCAAAATCCAATAAAGTGACATCCCTTTTTTTCGCTAGTGGATTATCCGGTGAGCAAACTATGGCCATCTCATCGGTATGCCAAGGTTCCATGAAAAGATCAGCATGCTGAGTTTTCCCCTCAATCAGCCCAATATCAAGCTCATAATCGACCAACTTCTGGCAGATGACAGATGTGTTGCCAATTAAGAGTTGCTGATCTTGTTGGGCGGTGAGTTTACGAAAGTCACGTAATAGATAAGGAACGACTTGATTACCTATGGTATCACTGGCACCAATTTTAAGTTCGCCACTGAGTTGGTTTTCATTTTCAAGCAGATGGACAATGCCATTCTCTCTCTCTAATAATTCGTCAGCGAGAGGCAGTAGACGTTTGCCGTTGTGATTAATGATGAGACGGTTGTTAACGCGATCAAATAATTTATGGCCAATATTGTTTTCCAATTCTGACAAGGCCATACTGACCGCCGGCTTTGAAAGAAAGAGCTTTTCGGCAGCAGCGGTGATGGTTTTTTCTTGGATCACGGTGACGAAAACGCGTAACTGTTTAATCGATATATTCACTCTGCACTCCTATTACTTTTGTTAAATATATCTTAACCTATTTTTAAATTTATTCATCTATACTGAACGAAAAAATGAGCCTATCATCGCCCTGTCCTCCATTGAGTAGTGAGAAAAATCATGCTTAAAAAAACCGTATTACGATTAGCTGCAGCACCAACCCCAATGGCTGGTTTGGCGCTGGGTATTGCCAGTTTAGGCTGGTGTTGGGAAAATGCGCTGCAGTTAAATGGACAGGGACAGTTCATTGGCGCAGCGATTGCTTCGGTTATGCTGTTTATTCTGTTAGTAAAGTTTGTCTGTTTTCCGAGAATATTATGGAATGATCTGGCGCACCCAGTCGTAGGCAGTATTGCACCGACTTTTGCAATGGGTACCATGGTGGTATCCAACTCAGTCTCACAATTTAACGCAGAGTTGGGCAGTGCGCTGTGGTTATTTTCGGTGGTGTTGCACCTGCTTTTTTTGGTGGTCTTTATTTATCATCGTGCCATCGATTTTAAACTTCATCATATGGTGCCAAGCTGGTTTGTACCACCGGTTGGTTTGATTGTTGCTGATGTCTCATTTGCAGGTAGTGAGGCTCTGCGCCCATTAGCGGATGCGATTTTGCTGTTTGGATTAGTCGCTTATGCGGTGATGTTACCTGCGATGTTATACCGTTTGATTTTTAGCCATGAAGTGCCCGATGCTGCAAAACCGACCATCGCTATTTTGGCAGCGCCTGCCAGTCTCTCTTTAGCGGGTTACTTAACTGTTACATCATCGCCATCACCTATTATTGTGGCGTTGCTGTTTGGCATTGCAGTATCGATGACTCTACTTATTTATTTATCACTAATAAAATTGGTTCAACTTCCCTTTAGCCCTGGTTATGCCGCTTTTACTTTCCCTGTGGTGATCAGTGCGACGGCTCTGTTTAAGTTTTCAGCTTGGTTGGAATCGGTTGGTGTGGCGAGTGAGTATGTGGGGCAGGTGCAAACTATGGCGACCATTGAATTGTTGATAGCGACAGTGGTAGTGACGTATGTGGCGATTCACTATCTTGCTTTCTATCGTCCTATCAGCACCTTGCTTAAATAGAACAGGCTTAAATAGAACAGAGCAGGCTTAAAATAGAACAGACGCAGATAGCGGGGGAATGTTTCGCTATCTGATCTCATTGCTACCATCGACCCGTTGAGAAGGGTAAGGGGCTCAACTGTAACAATCCCGCCATTAAATATTGCTCATTTGATCAAGGTGATAGACAATCAAGGAAGAGCAAATTTAATGGCGGGACTGCGGCGTGTTTACTGTTTATCATTCGAATCAATTGGATCTATTAAAATCGTTATTGGTTGAACTCATCAGCCTTAATCCCGTCGAAAATCCCTTTGAAAAAGAGCAAATTCTGGTGCAGAGCCCTGGCATGTCTCAGTGGCTTAAAATGGAGCTGGCCAAATCGTTTGGTGTGGCGGCCAATATTGAATTCCCACTGCCCGCTACTTTCATCTGGACCATGTTCACCAAAGTATTGGATGATGTGCCAGAACGCAGTGCCTTTAACAAAGAGGCGATGACGTGGAAATTGATGGACGTGTTGCCTCTGCAGCTAGAACTTGCCGAATTTGCCCCTCTAAAAAGCTATTTATCCGAAGACGTCGATGGTCAAAAGCTCTATCAACTGTCAGAAAAAATCGCCGATATTTTTGACCAATATTTAGTGTATCGCCCGCAGTGGATTAAAACGTGGGAAGCGGGGGAGTCCGTCGCGGAATTGCTGCCTGAGATTATCGATGGCGAACAGGGTGAGATGCAACATGCTTGGCAACCACTCTTGTGGCAAGCTCTGTATGATCAGACATTAGCATTGGACCAATCTCCTTATCATCGTGCCAATTTGTATGAGCACTTTATCGAAACGTTGGACGCTTATTCTCAGCATGGAGGTGAACTGCCTGAAGGCCTGCCCAAGCGTCTATTTGTGTTTGGTATCTCTTCACTGCCGCCGCGTTATATGGATGCATTGGCGGCGCTCGGTCAACATATTGATGTGCATTTGATGTGCACTAACCCCTGTCGTTACTACTGGGGAGATATTCGTGATCGTAAATATTTAGCACGGTTAGCGGCTAAGCAGCGATCGAACATAAAGTGGATCGATGATCATAGTGAGCACGGCGAAGAACGTGAACAGCTAAAAGGTACCATCGAGCAGAATGAGCTGGATGAGCAACACTTAGATGCCGTAGGCAACAGTTTATTGGCATCAATGGGCAAACTCGGTCGTGATAACTTTTATCTTATTTCAGAGATGGAAGCTCAAGAAGTTGAAGCCTTTGTTGAGATTGAGAGAGACTCTTTGCTGCACTGTATTCAATCCGATATCCTGAATTTAGAAGATTGCCAAAACGATGAGATTTTAGACACCAGTAAGCATAAGTTTGAGATTGAACGTAGTGACCGTTCGTTAGCCATTCATGCGTGTCATAGCCCGATGCGAGAAGTGGAGGTGCTGCACGATAAGTTGTTAGCGATGTTTGATGCCAACCCAACACTCAAACCGCGTGACATCATTGTGATGGTGGCGGACATCAACAACTACAGCCCTGCGATCCAAGCGGTATTTGGTAATGCGCCGGGTAATCGTTATATTCCCTTCTCCATCTCTGACAGAACGGCTGAACAAGAGAACCCTCTTCTGCAAGCCTTCTTGCGTTTGATCGTACTGCCCGAAAGTCGCTGCAGCGCATCAGAGATGTTAGAGCTGTTAGAAGTGCCTGCCGTGATGAACAAGTTTGGTTTTGATAGCAGCAGTTTTGAGTTGGTGAAACGTTGGATTGAAGAGTCGGGTATTCGTTGGGGTCTGGATGAGTTTACCGCCAGTCAATTCGAGCTCCCGCAGCAGCAACAAAATAGTTGGTTGTTTGGCATTCAGCGGATGCTACTCGGTTATGCGATGCCGCATGATGCTGGGTTGTTCAGCGGAATTTCTGCCTATGATCAAGTGCAAGGGTTAAGCGCCGAACATGCCGGTCAGTTAGCCAGTTTTATTGATCAACTGATTCACTATCGCAGCCGCTTGTCACTGACACAATCCATAACGTCTTGGAACGACACACTGCTGAGTTTGGTTGATGATCTGTTTGAGGTGGAGCTGGACGGGGAGTTAATCCTTAAGTCAATTCGAGACTGCTTACACCGACTGCAACAGCAGTTAGCAGACGCTGGTTATCAGCAGCCATTGACGCCTGCAGTATTGACTCATTACCTGCAAGATAAACTGTCTGGTGAGAGGGTGAGTCAGCGCTTCTTAGCCGGACAAGTGAACTTCTGTACCTTGATGCCGATGCGTTCGATTCCATTTAACGTGGTCTGTCTGTTAGGCATGAATGATGGTGCCTACCCGAGAAACATCCCGCCGGAAGGCTTTGATCTGATGAATGGCCGTACCGTTGCAGGGGATAGATCCCGTCGTGATGATGATCGTTACCTCTTTTTAGAAGCGATCCAATCAGCGCAACAGACGCTCTACATCAGTTATGTAGGGCGCTCCATCCAAGATAACAGTGAAAAAGTACCATCAGTGTTGGTCTCAGAACTTATTGAGTATTGCCAACAAGGTTACTGTCTGCAAGGCGATCAAGACCTGCCTGTCGATCAATCCGCGCATGCTATCGCCCAATTTTTAAACCATCACCACTCGTTAGTGCCATTTAGCCCAAGTGCATTTCAAGGTGAACAAGCCAGTTATGCGTCGGAGTGGTTACCAGCCGCACTGAGAGAGGGGCAAGCGGGGCAAGCGTTTCAACAAACGCCACTGGTTGAAGATGAGGCGAGCGAAGGTGAAAAAGCGGAAATGGTCCTCGATTTGGCTGAGCTGCAACGCTTTTGGACGCTGCCAGTTCGGTACTTCTTTAATCGCCGCCTAAAGGTTCATTTTGAAGCACCGATGGGGGTGATGGATGATGACGAGCCCTTTATTTTAAATAATCTTGATGGCTACCTATTACGAGATGAGTTATTAGAACAGCGGTTACAAGTGAGCACAGAACAGACTGATGAGAGTGCTCTGTTTAGTCAATTTTCTGCCGAGCAGAGAGCCGCGGGTAAATTGCCGATTTCCACATTTGGCGATCTAGAATTAGCACACACCCGCGAAGAGGTAGCGACGTTAAGCGATGAGATTAGACCGCTATTAGTTAGCAAACAGCCTGATCAAGAGCTGAAGCTAAGCTTGATGATTGAGGGCAAAAAAATGCAGCTGCAAGGGTGGCTTAAACAGCGTTATGGCAGTGGTTTGGTTCGTTATCGCAGTGGCAAGGTGCGCTCACAAGATAGACTCACCGCTTGGCTTGACCATCTATGCTTGTCGGCAATGGGGTTAGAGCAGCGCACACATTTGGTGGGTACCGATGCCCATCTTCAATATCAAGCGTTAGGATCAGAGCAGGCCAAAAGCTATCTTCAAGAGCTGGTTGCACTTTATTATCAAGGGTTAACGCAACCCATCCCTTACTTTCCTAAAACGGCATTAACTGGGATTGAAGCGCACATTGGTCGTAACGGTGAGTGGAAAAGTGATGAAAAAACGCAGTCACAAGCGGATAAAAAACGTCAAGGCTGCTTCAACGATGGTTATCTGTTTTCTGGAGAAGGAGCAAATGATTACATACGACGAGTGTGGCCTAGTTGGAGTGAACCACTTAATGAGCAACTGTCGCAATTGGCGAGCCGAGTATTGCAAGCGGCGGTATTAAACAGCCAAGAGAGCCAAGATAAAGAGAAGTAGAATCGATAATTTGATGCAGTAGGAAGAAGCGTGTGGCCGCCAGTCAATCATTATTATGTAGGGCGTTTTCTGTACGACCACGGTCAAGCTAGACCTTTTGCTTTTTATAATTAAGTGTCTTTATTTAAGACGAACAAGATAGTAACAAATGACTTAATAAGATCTGTGAGAGAGATCTCGTTGATAATGATTTTACACATACGGTGATGTTTGATGATACAAGCTGCGATTCCAAATACGCTCGACCCAATGACTTTCCCACTGTTCGGGCCTCGATTGATCGAAGCGTCAGCAGGCACCGGAAAAACATTTACTATCGCCAGTTTATACCTGCGATTGCTTTTGGGTCATGGTGGGCTAAATAGTCACGCTAAAGAGCTGACGGTGGATCAGATACTGGTAGTGACCTTTACTGAAGCAGCAACGGCCGAGCTTCGGGGGCGTATTCGTGCTCGTATTCATAATGTACGCTTGGCTTTTAGTCGAGGGGTGAGCAGCGATCCGGTGATTGAACCGCTGCTGAACGAGATCGCTGATCATAAAACCGCAGCCAAAATTTTACTGCAAGCAGAACGTCAGATGGACGAAGCGGCCATCTACACCATTCACGGCTTTTGTCAGCGAATGTTAACTCAGAATGCGTTTGAGTCTGGCAGCCGTTTTGATAGCGAATTTGTCACCGATGAGTCAAAGCTAAAAAGCCAAGTGGCCGCAGATTATTGGCGTCGTAACTTCTATCATCTATCGGCAGAGATTGCGTGTGAGGTGAGAAATATCTGGCCATCACCCGCGGCACTGCTAAAAGAGATTGGCGGGAATTTAACGGGTGCTCCTGTGACCTTAAGTGTTGAAGCTCTGAATGAGTCACTCTCGGAACTGCACCAAAGTAACTTACAAAGAGTCGATGCTTTTAAAGCGCTGTGGAATCAACACAGCAGTGACCTTGAAGGGCTGATTTCAGCATCGGGTGTTAACAAACGCAGCTACACCAAAAAGAGTCTACCGACCTGGCTGAATCAGGTATCGACGTGGGCAGGGTTGCCGACCATCAACTATGAACTGCCAGATAAACTGGAGAAGTTTCATCAACAGATTTTGATTGAGAAAACCGCCAAATGGGAAGCGCCCACGCACTTAGTATTTGATGCGGTAGCGGAACTGTTGGATAACCCCGTCACCTTACGTGAACCGTTAATGGCCCATGCCATCGCGGAGTGCCGTGCGCTTTTAGAGCAAGCCAAGCAGAGAAAAGGATGGCTATCCTTCGATGATCTGTTAACCCAGCTCTCTGCCGCTATCGATCACGATGAAGATAATATTCTGACCGAGCGAATACGGGATCTCTACCCGGTGGCGATGATCGATGAATTTCAAGATACCGATCCGCTTCAGTACTCCATCTTTAGCAGTATCTACCATCAACAGGGTGACAGTCAGTGCGGCCTGTTTATGATCGGCGATCCCAAGCAGGCGATTTATGCTTTCCGTGGCGCTGACATTTTCACCTACATTCAAGCGCGTCGTCAGGTGGTGAATCACTATACCCTTGGTACGAACTGGCGCTCGACTGCTGATATGATCTCAACAGTGAACTCGGTGTTTGAATCCGCCAACTCCCCATTTATTTACGATCAAGACATTCAATTCTTGCCGGTGAATCACAGTCCGAAAGCTGGTGAACGCAGCTGGTATTTAGATGATAAACCGCAAAAAGCACTCACCTTTTGGCATCAAGAAACGTTAGATGATAAGCCTGTCACCAAAGCGGATTATCAGCAGCAGATGGCGCAATCCACGGCGGCACATATTCAAAAGTTATTAACTCAATCTCAATCCCAGAACGGCACTGCCTACTTCAAAGATGGTGAGCAGAAAAAAGCGATTCAAGCGAGCAATATTGCGGTTCTGGTGCGAACAGGAAGTGAAGGAAAATTGATTAAGCAGGCTCTGGCTAAACAGGGCATTGCCAGCGTCTATCTCTCTAACCGTGACAGTGTGTTTTTGTCGAGTGAAGCGGCTGACATTCAGCGATTGTTGCAAGCGGTATTAACCCCAGAGGATGACCGAGCGCTTCGAGCCGCATTGGCATCGGGGCTGTTTGCTTTGACGGCGGCGACGTTGGACAATTTAAACCGAGATGAAATTGAGTGGGAGTTGGCGGTTAATCAGTTTCGTGACTATCGCAAGTTGTGGTCGAGTCGTGGTGTGCTGCCGATGCTACGCAGTGTGATGTCCAAAGCGTCGATAGCGGAACGGTTACTGGCAGAAGAGGGCGGTGAACGTCGTCTGACTGATTTGATGCACATTGGGGAGTTGCTGCAAGCGGCCAGTCAAACCTTAGACAGTGATTATGGCCTGTTACGCTGGTTAGCGGAGAGTATCGCAGAACCAAACGGCAATGCCGATGACCAAATTTCGCGTTTAGAGTCTGAGCGAAACTTAGTACAGATCGTCACTATTCATAAATCGAAGGGGCTTGAGTATGACTTGGTCTTTTTGCCGTTTGTCTGCAGTTACCGCGAAGCCTCTGAAGCGAAATATCACGATGAAGAGCAGAACCGAACGATTTTAGATATCGCGAAACAGCCAGAGTCACTGGTAAAGGCCGATAAAGAGCGCTTGGCAGAAGATTTACGACTGATTTATGTGGCACTGACTCGCGCCGTGTATGGCTGTTTTCTTGGCATGGCACCGATACGAAATGGCCGCAGCACCAAAGAGCCGACTGGGCTGCATTTAAGTGCGATTGGCCATTTAATTCAAAACGGTGAGCAGGGTAGCATCAGTGATCTACTGCTCTGTTTGGCCAAACTCTCAGAGAGCAATGATTCCATAGAAGTGGTGAGCCCACCTACATTGAGCGAACTTATCTACCAAGCAGAGGGTGAGCAACATGATGATCTACATGCTCGCCAGCTACAGGCCACGATTGATAAGTCGTGGTGGATGACCAGTTATTCTGGTTTAGTCAAACAGGGACATGCTAGTCATAAAGCGGGAGCTGAGCTGCCAAATTTTGTGGGGGTGGTGCTAGAAGAGAGCGGTCTGGATATCGACTCGATTGCAGATAATCAAGTGGCAGATAGCCAAGTGCTGGAAGAGGACGAGTTATTAGAACCGCAGTTTACCATCCACACTTTTCCAAGAGGAGCGCAGCCGGGCACCTTTTTGCACACGGTGTTTGAAGAAATTGAGTTCACCCGAGCGGTCGACAGCCCAGAAACGGTGGCGACATTGACTGAATTGCTGAATTTAGAGAACTACTCACTGGAGTGGTTACCAGTATTGCAGACCTTAATAGAGAACGTGCTTAATTGCGATCTGGACGGGCAAGGGCTAAAACTCGCAGACAAAGGGCCTGAGCAGAAATTGGTGGAGATGGAGTTTCTACTGCCGATAGAAGTGCTCTCATCGGCGTCTGTCAATCGAGTCATTGCTACCCATGATAGTGTGTCGGCAAAAGCGGGTGAACTCGGTTTTGCAACGGCCAGTGGCATGCTCAAAGGCTTTATTGATTTGGTGTTTGAACATCAAGGAAAGTATTACGTATTGGATTGGAAATCGAATCATTTAGGAAATGATCCCAACCTATACCGCGATGAGCAGTTAGTTGAAGCGATGCGTGATCACCGCTATGACTTCCAGTATCAAATCTATTCACTGGCTTTGCACCGTTTTTTGCGCAGCCGGATTGCCAACTACCGTTATGATACCCATTTTGGTGGTGTCTATTACCTCTTTTTACGCGGCGCCGAAGCCGAAGGGAGCAGTGGTATTTTTTACGCTAAACCGAGTGAGCCACTGCTGCAATCGTTAGAGTTATTGGTTGATGGTGACCCGATACCACAGGAGGCGAAGAGCGATGCTTAAACGTTTAGAGTTATTGGCCAAGCAGGGCACAATTCGTCAACTTGATTACCAATTTGCTAAGTTTGTCTGTTTGCACTCCACTCAATCGGCACAGAATTTAACTGCGCTGGTGGTAGCATTGGTCAGTTTTGAGTTAGGCAGAGGGCATATTTGTCTGACTCTGTCACAGCTAAATAGCCGCCATCTGTTTGGTCTTTCAGCCACCAAATCCGCACAACTGCTGGATGGGGTTGAGATCGAAAAAGGAGAGATACCAGCGATTGAACAGTGGGTAAATGTGCTATTGCCTGAGTCATTCATCTCTGATGGCTCGAAAGCGACGCCGCTGGTTATAGCGGATGATCGTCTCTATCTCCACCGCTACTGGGATTTTGAGCAGCGTGTGGCGAATCAATTGAAGAAGCTAGCGCAACCGATTGATGTTAATAGTGAAACTCATAAGGTTCTCGATGAACTATTTACGCCAAGTTACCACTACCTATTTAATGGACTGCAGTCGTTATCCTCAAAGGGGGATACTGAGACTAACCAACAAGTAACACGCCAACAACTGGTGTGTGACATGTTAGATGTAGTGGAAACCGATGAATTAGATTGGTCTGCCATCGATGCCTTACTAACTGGTGCGGTGCGATTTGATGAGTTACAGCCTCTGGATAAGATGGTGCCGACCAGTGCCTGTTTAAATTGGCAAAAAGTGGCAGCAGCGGTGGCCCTGTCGCGTCGTTTCTCAGTGATATCAGGTGGACCCGGAACCGGAAAAACCACCACAGTAACCAAACTGCTTGCGGCGTTGGTTACCGAGTCTGAGCTAGAGTTGACGATTAAACTGGTGGCTCCAACAGGTAAGGCAGCGGCAAGATTGACCGAATCGATAGGTCAAGCTGTCACCTCTTTGGCTGTTTCTCCAGAAGTGAAAGCGATGATACCGACGGAGGCGAGTACCCTGCATCGATTGCTTGGTTACGTGCCCAATCAGGTTGAATTTCGCCACAATCGACACAACCCTCTGCATTTAGATGTGTTGGTGGTGGATGAGGCGTCGATGATTGATCTGCCTATGATGGCCCGGCTGCTTGATGCACTACCTGAACATGCGAGACTGATTCTACTGGGCGATAAAGATCAACTGGCATCAGTGGAAGCGGGGGCGGTACTGGGCGATATTTGTTCTTTTGTTGAGCGAGGTTATAGTGCGCAACAGGCGCAAAAATTATCACAACTAACGGGCTATCATTTGTCTCAGGGCAGGAGCAGTAATGCGATTTCAGATAGTCTCTGCATGCTGCAAAAAAGCTATCGATTCGATGCACGCTCTGGCATCGGTCAATTGGCGAAAGCGATCAACATGGGCAATAGCCATCAGGTTGAGAAAGTGTGGCAAAGCGGCTTTTCGGACATTAATTTTCATGAGTTCAGTGAAGCGAGTTACCAAGCGATGATCACCATGGTAGTGAATGATTATCGCGTTTATTTAGGACACATTAAGGATAACAGTGATCCTAAAACTGTACTGAAGGCGTTTGCGACATCACGTTTGTTGTGTGCGGTTAGAGAGGGGGACTTTGGTGTTATCGGTTTGAATCAAAGAGTAGAAAAAGCGCTGATACAGGGGCAATTGATACAGACCACGGTTGACGAGCTTTGGTACATTGGCAGGCCGATTATGATTGCCCAAAATGATCACGGTTTAGGGTTGTATAACGGCGACGTGGGTATCGCTATGTTAGATGACAATAACAAGTTACGTGTCTATTTTGAGATGGCGGATGGAAAGATTCGCGGTGTGCTGCCAAGCCAACTACCAAACCATGAAACTGTATTTGCGATGACCATTCATAAATCCCAAGGGTCGGAATTTGAACACACCATTTTAGCGCTACCGAAAGAGTTCTCACCCATCTTAAATCGGGAGCTTATCTACACCGGGGTCACACGAGCCAAGAGGCGTCTGGATCTGTATGGTTCACAAGCGGTTGTCGCGCGCGCAGTACAGGTGAAAACCGAGCGAGCCAGTGGTTTGCCGGAGTTATTGTTATGAAACACGCTTTAGTGGGATAAGTTCGGCTTTCTGACGACCAGATAAACGGCCAAGGCGGCGCAGGCAAAACCCACTGCGCCTAATAGATCAAAGCGCTCATCAAACACTAACCAAGCTTGAAAGGCGGTTGTGGGAGGTACGAGGTAGAAAACAGAGGCGACTTTAGAGGATTCACCATGTTTGACCATGTAAAGCAGCAGTAATACTGCCACCACTGAGAGCGCAAAAACAAGCCATGTTAGAGTAAAAATGAACTGAGGTGTCCACTGCACAATCATGGTTTCAGTGGTGAGAGCAATAGGCAAGAATAGCAAACCTGCCCCCATGTATTGCCAGACGGCAGCGCCTATCATGTCCATGTTTTGGCAGAATTTCTTTTGATATAACGTGCCAAAAGTGATGCCTAGCAACGCCATGATAGTGAATAAAAATGCAGCCTCGACCTGTTCATAAGATTGCCATGCAATATTGCCTTGCAGCACCAGTGTGATACCAATAAAACCGATGGCCAAACCCAACCATTGAGAGTGTCGTAAAGTGTTGTTTGAGATATTAACTAAAAAAATGGCAGTGAGGATGGGTTGTAAGCCAACGAGCAGTGAACACAAACCTGCAGGCATGCCGAATGAGATGCCAATATAGGTGCCGCCAAGGTAAAACCCATGAATTAGAATTCCTGAAACAAATGCGTGAAAACAGGCTCGCCCTTTTGGCAGTTTGGCCTTTAAAATTAGCATTAACGTAATAAAAACAAATACGTTGGCAATCATTCTAATCAGTAAAAAGGTCATGGGTTCGGCATAATTCAAGCCAAATCGAGCTCCAATGAAACCAGTAGCCCAAAGAGCGACAAATATAAAAGGGGCAATTCGTGTCAGCATCGTTTCTCCGTATAGCTGTTGTTACATGCTAACTTTGGTGGAAAAAAAGTGATATTTTTGGGTAGGATGGGCTTTTGCACGATACAGTGCAATATCGGCGGTTCTCATTAGTTCTGTGCTGGTATTACCATCAACGGGAGCTAAAGAGATGCCTAAGCTGAGTGTGATATTAAGTTGATGCTCATTAGCAATGATCGGCTGAGTAAAGGCGTTTATTACTTTTTCTGCCATGGTTTTCATGCTGTTTATGGTGGTTGCTTTTTTTAATACGATGGCAAATTCATCGCCGCCTAAACGGGCAACAAAATCCGTTGAACGAATGGTCTCTTTAAGACGTTTTGCCACGCTGACTAATAGTGCACCACCAGTGGGGTGACCATAAGTATCATTAATCGACTTAAAGTCATCTAAATCAAGCATCATAAATGCCACTTGAATATTCTCTGTCGCCATTGACTCTAAAGCACTGTTTAGCTCTTTAAGTAGAGAATAGCGATTATTTAAACCAGTCAAATAATCTTTTAATGCCAGCTTCTTGAGCTCTTCTTCTGCTTTTTTTTGTTCGGTATTGTCCAAAATAGCACCTACAATGCCTCGGGTTTTACCTGATGCGGTTTCAAAAAAAGCTTTGTGAAAGACAACATCATGAATGCTGCCATCGGCGTATTTTACTTTTGCTTCATAGATCTGTTTGCCACGTGAATCAAATAGATCTTTGTCTGCACGATAGTAGACCTTAGCCAGTTTGGGATCAAACAGCTCAAAAACACTTTTGCCAATTAATTTAGCTTTTGATAAACCAATATAATCTTCGAAGGCACTGTTGCATCCAAGATATTTTCCCTCCGCATCTTTGACAAAGATGGGAGTGGGTACGGCATTAATGACAGCCAACAGCAGATCATTGCCTTCAATATCAGAGGCTAAGTTGAAAATGTTTCCGATGTCCAATCACGATTTCCTTATCTATTGTAAACACTTGACGCGAAGAGCATTATTCGGGCGTTATTATGGTATATATTATGGTCAGATAACAATCATACAGAAGTATTAATATTTATTGGTTAAGTATTAGGCGATAGGAATTCATAATATGGCACAAAGAGTGACAGTCAAAGCTTTAAAAAAATATCCGTTTTGGTTAAAACCTTTTTTTATCAGCCAAAAACGCCGATATGGTGAAGTACTGCAACCTGGGCTGTTATGGGCAAGAGTACCTAAGTTATTTGCCGCTGTGGCTGCGCTTTACGGGGTGCTTGATAGGAAGCGGTCTCCTATATCACCGGTGCTCCGATCGTTAGTGACAGTGCGGGTTTCTCAAATTAATTGGTGCCATTTTTGCGTCGATATTAACGGTATGACATTAGCCAAACGCAGTGGTTCGTTGGCGAAAGTCGAACAGTTAGAGCAGTGGCAACAGAGTGACCTTTTTGATGATAAAGAGCGAGCTGTGCTCGAATATACTGAAGCGGTAACTTACAGCGATCAGCAAGTGACCGATGAACAAGTTATGAAACTGCGTGATTATTTCGATGATGATGGGATTGTTGAATTAACTGGATTGATCGCTTTTCAAAATCTATCCAGTAAATTTAATTCGGCGTTGGATGTACCTACTCAAGGATTTTGTTCAGTGTCGTTTAATCCCGAAAAGAAGGTCGATTAAATCGCATATTCCTAGGTTTGTTTTAAACTGAAAGCTCCAAAATTTTCGAACGTCTTTGATAGTTATAAAGGTTCTGTTTAAGTTTGGGCAAATTAGAGACGTCCACTTCGTAGAAACCTTGTTCTCTAAACCAGTGTAGGCTACGCGTCGTTAGTACAAACAGTTTGTGTAGACCTTGCGAGCGAATTTGTTGCAGTAGGTATTTTAGTAATAGAGCCCCTCTGTCGCCATCACGGTAGTCAGGGTGAACGGCCATACAAGCCATTTCAGCCATATGCTCATCAGGGTAGGGGTAGAGAGCGGCGCAACCAATCACTAATCCATCTTTTTCAATAATGGTAAATTGATTGATCTCTTGTTCTAATTGTTCTCGAGAACGCCTCACTAATATCCCTTTCTGCTCTAAGGGACGGATCAGATCTAAAATACCACCAATGTCATCAATATCTGCTTTGCGAACTTGTTCAGAACTTTCCATAACAAGCTGGGTACCGATACCATCAAGTGAAAACAGCTCTTGGATCAGTGCGCCATCTTCTTTGTAACTGATCAAGTGACTTCTTGGAACACCAGCGCGACAAGCGGCAATGGCGCCTCGAAGAAAACGTATTGTGCCATTGATGTCGCCATCATCTGGATTTAGGTTTTGTTCTCTATCTTTTAAAATATTCTCTGCTTCGTAGGGAAAGATTTCGGCGGCCACATCGCCATTTTTATTGATGACACCCTGCTCTGAACAGAAACCGATTAACTTGTCCGCTTTGAGTTTAATCGCAAGCTGAGTTGCGACCTCTTCTGAGAGTAAATTAAAACACTCTCCGGTTACTGAACTGGCGACTGGGCCGAGAACAACAATCGATTGCTGGTTGAGCATTCGATTAATACCGTCAGTATCGATTCTTCTCACTCTGCCTGTGTGGCAATAATCAATGCCATCGTCAATTCCCAGAGGCTGGGCAATGATGAAATTACCACTGACCACATTAATTTGAGTTCCCGCCATTGGGGTATTATTAAGACTCATTGAGAGCCGTGCAGTAATATCAAGCTGTAGCTGTCCGGCAACTTGTTTAATTAACTCCAGAGTATGTTCGTCAGTGATTCGTACACCTTGATGATAAGGGGTCTCGATATTTTGGCTGCGTAACATGCTGTTCATCTGTGGTCTTGCGCCATAAACGATGACAATCTTCATGCCTAAACTGTTGAGTAGAGAGATATCATTAACAATACTGGCAAAGTTAGGCTCAGCGATTGCTTCACCACCCAACATAATGACAGCCGTTTTACCACGATGCGCATTAACGTATGGCGTGGATTGACGAAACCCTTTAACTAATGCAGTACTTCGTAACTTCACAGACTCGACCCTTATTGTTATTTATTCAGTTATAGTGACTAAATATCTGCAAATGTGCAATAGAAAGTTAAGGTGTAATGATTATTTTGTTATTGCTATAGTAGTGGGAATATAGCGCATTATTAATAAATGAGATAAAGACAACTTATGGACAGACGTCGTCGTTTACAGGAACTGAAGCGAAACAAATTTAGAACACTGCTGCTTGTCGGTGTGATCGGTTTAGGTTTGCTGATTGCTGCGATTGGTGGAGTGATTCGTGGAACCATTAGTTATACACCCAATGTACCCGAAACGGCCATTTATGGTACTTGGGTAGAACAAAACGTTCCCGACTACGATGCTGATAAGTTCACCGTTAATAAAGATGGGATAACTTCTAAAGGACGAATGGTTAGCAGCAGTTATGAGTTTAATGGTAAAGAGCTAACCTATCAACATGCCAATTTAGAGTATCGTTACTTATATGAAAAGCGTCGACATATAATGAAAAGAGTGAGTCCTCAGCACTATGAATCATGGTTCCATAAAAAATAGCCATTCCAGCACGTTGTAATATAAAGTCAAATAAAGGTAAATTCTTTTTATAGGCATTGCTCTGACGAGTATTGTTTGTCATTCTTGCGTCTTCATCATTTTTCAAAATAGGTATTGTCTGTGTTTCGTAAACTCTCGGTTGTTTTTATTATTATCGGTTTAGCAGGGTGTGCTCGTCCTACTGATCATGGGCAGCAATATCTTGATGGTGAATTCGAGAGTAATTTAAATCAAGTATCGGCCATTCAATCTGAGCAACCCACTGATTTTCGATCATTTAAAGAGCAGAGCCAAAAAGTGATTGATGGTTCTCCATCAATGACGATGCGTTATCAAGGTCTCTACACTCAACTGCAACTTTGGGCTGATGAAAGTGGTGACCTTGCAACTCTGACAAACTACGGTATTGATTTTTCTCAGATGGGTGGTGGTGATAAACAGGGTAATGTTTTAATGACTGGCTATTTCTCACCCGTGATTGATTTGCGACGAACCAAAGATGATGTCTATCAGTATCCACTCTATTTAAAACCCTCATGTATTGATGATTGTCCAACCCGAGCAGAGATCTACGATGGAGCACTGGACGGTCAAGGTCTTGAGTTAGGTTATGCGGAAAATCTAATTGACCCATTTATCATGGAAGTACAGGGAAGTGGTTTTGTTGATTTTGGTGACAGCGAGACGTTTGATTACTTCTCTTATGGCGGAAAAAATAACCACCCTTATGTCAGTATCGGTCGAGTGTTGATAGAGCGTGGTGAAGTCCCGAGAAAGAAGATGTCATTAAAAGCGATCAAAGAGTGGGTTGAAAAACAAGATGATGCGACGGTTAGAGAGCTGTTAGAGCAAAATACCTCTTATGTATTCTTTTCACCTCGTGGCGAAGCCCCGGTAAAAGGGACCGCAGGCATACCGCTAATTGGTGGAGCATCGGTAGCTGCAGATAGAGATCTATTTCCAATGGGAACGCCACTGCTAGCCGAAGTACCTCAGCTGGATGAAGAGGGCGTTTGGAATGGGAAGTGGGTGTTAAAATTATTGATTGCTTTAGACACAGGTGGTGCGGTGAAAGAGAATCATCTTGACCTATACCACGGGATGGGACTGCAGGCTGGAATTGATGCTGGTCACTATAAACACTTTGGGCGAGTATGGAAGTTAGGTGTAGAAGGCACTGAGACGGCAGCAGCGGGTGTTTCATTGAACTCAACGAGCGAAGAGCCGATTCCTGAGTCTTAAAAGTGGCCTCTCTGGACAAATGAGTAAAGAGTGCGTATAAAACGCACTCTTTTTGTTTTTGAATACTATTAAAAGGCATTTCAATGCGTGAGCTCACGACCCCTGCATCTGACAGCTATGATCAACGATTTGGCGGTACTCGCCGTTTATATGGTAACAGCGAAGTAGAGATCCTGCGTGCCGCTCATGTTTGCGTCATTGGCATCGGTGGTGTGGGCTCTTGGGCTGCTGAGGCACTCGCTCGATCTGGGATTGGAGCGATCACTTTGATCGACATGGATGATGTTTGTATCACCAACATTAATCGTCAAATTCATGCGATGTCTGGAACCGTCGGTTTGAGTAAAATTGAGGTGATGGCAGAGAGAATCAAACTGATCAACCCTGAGTGTCAAATAACTCTAATCGATGACTTTATTACAACCAAGAATATCTCTGAATATATCGGTAAGCACTTTGATTATGTGCTTGATGCCATCGACAGTATGAAACCTAAAGCTGCGCTGCTCTCTTATTGTAAAAGCAACAAGATTAAAGTGATCACAACAGGTGGTGCTGGTGGACAAACCGATCCAACTCAAATTCAAATTGTCGATTTGGCGAGAACGATTCAAGACCCATTAGCGAAAAAACTAAAAGATACATTGCGCCGTTTTCATAATTTCCCGAAAAATACCAAGCGTAAATTTGGTATTGATTGTGTATTCTCAACTGAGCAACTGAGATATCCTCAAGCGGATGGCTCTGTTTGTAATGCAAAATCAACCGCAGAGGGACCGAAAAAAATGGATTGTGCAACCGGTTTTGGTGCATCAACCGTGGTGACAGCCTCTTTCGGTTTTGTCGCGGTATCTCGAATTATTGCCAAGCTAATTGAAAAACACTCAACAGTTAAGCCGAAGTAATTTGTTTAATCTGTTCTACTATAGCCCTAAGCCCGTTGCCTCTTGATGGGCTAAGGTGAGCAATCATCCCTAGCTTGTCAAAGTAAGCTTCGGTATCAAACGCTTGAATCTGCTGCGCGTCTTTATGATTAAATGCCGCCATTACCAGAGCAATGAGTCCCCTGACAATTCGAGCATCTGAATCGGCATAGAAACTGAAAATCCCACTGTTATTTTGATAATGTAGCCATACTTTGCTTTCACAACCCGCAATGGTGGCTTGATCCTGTTTAAGAGAATCTGGCATGACAGGCATTTTTTTACCCATTTGAATGACAGTTCTATACCTCTCTTCCCAGCCATCACAGTGCTGCATTGTTTCAATAATTGAATCTGCAGTGACGGTGACGCCAAAAGGGTTATCAGGAAAGTCATTCATAGTGTTCTCAAAGGTAAAAGGTCAAAGGTCAAAAATTAATGGTATCTAGAGCATATCGCACGCTTTGTGCAACGCGTTAGCAAATCGGTCTACATCTTGTTGATTGTTGTACAGCGCAAAGGATACTCGAATAGTGCCATCAATACCTAATGCATCGAGCATGGGGTGGGCACAGTGATTACCCGAACGTACAGCAATACCTTGTTGATCGAGCAGTGTGGCGATATCTTGATGATGAACACCTTCAATAATAAAGGAGAAGAGACTGGCTTGAGGTTGTAACCCAACGATGACTAATCCTTCAATATCTTTAATCTGCTGCAGTGCAGATTGTCGTAATTGATGAATATGCGCATTGAGGTCTTCATGCTGCCACTGAGCTAACCATTGAATAGCAGTGGCTAAAGCGATGGCTCCGGCTACATTGGGAGTCCCGGCTTCGAATTTTCCCGGCAGTTGAGCAAAAGTTGTTCCTGCAAATGACACTCTATCCACCATTTTACCGCCACCGTGCCATACTGGCATAGCTTCAAGTAGGCTGAGCTTGCCATAAAGAACACCGATACCAGCAGGTGCAAAGAGTTTATGGCCAGAAAAAACATAAAAGTCTGCGTTTAATTGTTGAACATCAATAGCGTGATGAACAACCCCTTGAGCACCATCCACTACCACCACAGCACCGACTTGATGACTTAATCTGATCATCTCTTCTATTGGATTTAGCGTGCCAGTGACATTGGTTACATGAGAAATTGCCACTATCTTGGTCTTGCTTGAGAGCTGAGTTGAAAATGTATTGAGATCTAAGTGACAGTCAGGTGTCATTGGGATTTTTACGACGACAGCACCCGTCTGTTCCGCGACAATTTGCCACGGCACTATATTGGCATGATGCTCTAGTTCACTGACCAGAATTTCATCACCGGGCTGCAGTGTTGATCTTGCATAGGATTGCGCAATCAGATTTAACGCTTCCGTTGCTCCACGGGTCCAGATTACCTCTGAAGGTGATTGAGCATGGATAAACTGCTGTACCGTTTGTCTCGCACTCTCAAAGTTAGCCGTTGCTGTTGCGGTTAAATGATGGCTTCCACGATGTACGTTGGCATTGTGGTTACTGTAATAGTTTTCAATCGCTTTAATAACGACAGTCGGTTTTTGCGTCGTAGCAGCGCTGTCAAAATAGGCTAAAGGCTGCTGATTGACTTGCTGATTCAGCGCTGGAAATTGAGCTCGTGCAGAATCGACAGTAAACGGGATCTTTATAATCATCATAGAGTCATTATAGTGAGAAATAACTGTGGGATCATGCGTATAAATGAAATAAAGGGCAAGTATAAATAGAGTAAACTGCGGTATATTCTTTATTGCAGCATAACACTGCTTATTACGAATGGCTTAAAGTGGCATATCTGTTTTTTTTTGTAAAAAAAAAACACCATGTTTACACACGGTGCAGAAGAAAAATTGACAGAAGTGCCAATAAATAGGAAGTAAATGGTAGTAAACTACCGCTTGATTGAACAAGCAAATCGAAAATACAACATCGTAACAAGGAGGTTAGTGATCGGAAAGATAATCACTATCGTTCAACTTCTGCTACTGAATGTACTATATGTTTTAACTGGCGCTTAGACAAAGGACAATTTATAATGATTAACATTATTAAATCTAATACCCAATTCATGCCCTATAACCCTGAGAATAGATATGTCTCGTAGACTACCCCCGTTAAACTCATTAAAAGTATTTGAAGCGGCTTCTCGTCATCTAAGTTTTACTCGTGCAGCCGAAGAGTTATTTGTTACTCAAGCCGCAGTAAGCCATCAAATCAAGGCATTAGAAGAGTTTTTAAGCCTAAAATTATTTCGCCGCAGAAACCGTTCTTTGTTGCTTACTGAAGAGGGGCAGAGTTACTTTTTAGACATAAAAGATATTTTTTCTACCCTAGCTGAAGCGACAGATAAGGTGTTAGAAAAAAGCACGAAAGGAGCGCTAACCATTAGTTTACCTCCAAGTTTTGCTATTCAATGGTTAGTACCAAGATTATCTGACTTTAATGCTCTGGAACCGGATATTGATGTGCGCATTAAAGCCGTTGATCTTGATGAAGGTTCATTAACGGATGATGTGGATGTTGCCATCTACTACGGCCGTGGAAACTGGCCTGGTTTGCGTGTTGAAAAATTATACCAAGAGAGTTTTATTCCGGTCTGTTCCCCTAAGTTGCTGTTAGGTACTCGCCCTTTGAACTCCATTCGTGATTTGCGCTACCATACCTTGCTGCATGATACTTCCCGAAAAGAGTGGAAAAATTACGCAAAACATTATGAAATCGAAGGTATTAATGTCAATCAAGGACCGATTTTTAGTCACTCGACGATGGTATTGCAAGCCGCAGCTCATGGGCAAGGGGTCGCTTTAGGGAATAACGTATTAGCCAAGCCTGAAATTGATGCAGGTCGTTTGGTGTGCCCTTTTGATGAAGAGTTGGTGAGTAAAAATGCGTTTTATCTGGTCTGTTTTGAAAAACAAGCAGATAGCGGACGAATTGCCACTTTTAGAGAGTGGGTCTTAGCGAAAGCATCAAGTGAACAAGAGAGCCTATGAGTTCTCCCTATTTAATAGATGGTCCATCAGATGCAAGAGTCTCTTTTCTGTTTGCACATGGAGCTGGCGCTGGAATGGATCACGACTTTATGACGGCTGTCGCGCAAGGTTTAGCACTAAATGGTATTGAAGTTATTCGTTTTAACTTTCCATATATGGTGCAAAGGGCGATTGACGGTAAGCGGCGTCCCCCTGATCGTCAACCTAAACTGTTGGCTGATTTTCATCAGCATATCGAGCATTTTTCAAACCGAAAATTAGTGGTAGGTGGTAAGTCGATGGGTGGAAGAATGGCGAGTTTGATCTGCGATGATGTGAATGTACTGGGATTAGCGTGTTTAGGTTTTCCGTTTCATCCTCCAAAAAAACCTGAAAAATTTCGTGGTGAACATCTTGCCACCATTAAAACGCCAACACTTATTTTGCAGGGTGATAGAGATACTTTTGGCAACAAAGAGGCGGTGAGTCGTTTTGATTTGTCATCTGCTGTTTCGGTGGAGTATCTTGCCGATGGCGATCACAGCTTTCACCCTAGGAAGTCATCTGGATACACTGATCAACAACACCTAATCAGTATCATAGATTCATTGTCTACTTTTATCTTGCAGCAGGTGGGTGATAACCGTGAATAGTCGAACGGCACTACTGATTGCAGCATTGAGCGGAGGGTTTACGGTTGCCATTGGGGCATTTGCAGCTCATGGATTAAAAGGAAACATTACGCCTTATTTATTGCAAGTATTTGAAAAGGGTGTTCAATATCAAGCTTGGCATACTTTAGCTCTGTTTATGTGTGCAATCTTAATGCGCATTCAGCCGTCAAAAGCGGTATCATACGCGGCAATTCTATTTACCCTTGGTATTTTTTGTTTTAGCGGCAGCTTATATATGCTGGCTTTAACTGGTATTAAGTGGTTTGGACCAATCACTCCGTTGGGAGGATTGTGTTTTATTTTTGGTTGGATAGCTTTGGCTGTCTCTGCATTACGATCGACTGAGGTAACACCGTGAATCAAGTTTTGTTTTACTGCCGTCAGGGCTTTGAAAAAGAGTGTGCTGGCGAAGTTCAGGATAAAGCAAATAAGCGAGAGCTGTTTGGTTTCCCAAGAACAAAGCGTAACACTGGCTATGTCGTCTTTGAATTTTATCAAGAAAATGATGCAAAACGTTTTGTTCATGAGATCGATTTCTCTGAGCTGATTTTTGCACGTCAGATGATACACGTTGGTGCGTTCTTGACTGACCTGCCTCAAGAAGATCGTATTTCCCCTATTCTTACTGCGATTGGTCAGTTAGAAGGTTTTCCTCGCTGTGCGGATATTCGCATAGAGACGCCAGATACCAATGAAGCAAAAGAGTTGTTGAAGTTCTGTCGTAAGTTTACCGTACCTCTGCGCCGAGCACTGCGTGGTAAAAGTTATCTTTACGAGATCGACAATACGTTAAAGCCAGCAATGCACATCTGCTTTATCGCCCCTGGAGTTTGTTATGTTGGCTACTCTATTCCACATAATCATTCTCCTTTCTTTATGGGGATTCCGAGACTTAAGTTTCCATCTGATGCACCATCGCGTTCAACCTTGAAATTAGAAGAGGCTTTTCATGTCTTTATCCCTCGAGACGAATGGGATGAACGATTAGCATCTGGTATGTGGAGTGTCGATTTAGGCGCATGTCCTGGTGGCTGGACTTATCAGTTGGTTAAACGATCGATGTTTGTGCACGCAATTGATAATGGCCAGATGGCTGAAAGTTTGATGAATACTGGTCAAGTTAAGCACCATGAAGTGGATGGGTTTAAGTTTGAGCCACCTCGTAAAAACGTAACGTGGATTGTTTGTGACATGATTGAGAAACCAGCACGTGTGGCTCACCTTATGGGAGAGTGGATCATTAAAGGTTGGGCTAAAGAAGCTATTTTTAACCTTAAGTTGCCAATGAAAGGTCGCTACGATGAGGTGTTACAAGATATTGAAAATCTAAAAACGCAACTCACTCAACGTGATGTGAAGTTCACCATTCAAGCTAAGCACCTTTATCATGACCGTGAAGAGATTACGGTGCATCTGCGCTGTTTGAGTAACATTTCAGCGCATTAATCGAATATAGAGTAAATAGTAAGAGCTTGATAGATTATCAGGCTCTTTTTTATGGGATGAGCAATTTTATTCGTGAGTGTCGTATCGAATATCTTGCAGATTGAACCCTAAAGGAATGTCGGTTTTTAGTGCGGCTATTTTTTTACTGGTACGTGCGATTTCAATGTGTTCATCCAGCTTTTTCCGATATTTTTCTGCTAAATTTTCGCTATTAAAAGCACGCTCAATATCTTGATACTCACCAAGTATCTCTTTAGCCGCTTTTGGCCCAACTCCGGGAATACCGGTTATTTTACTTGAACTTATGCCTGCTAATCCCCAGTAGTCAGATAACTGCTCAGGGTTTAAACCAAACTCCTGTTGTACAAAGTCTAGATCTAACCATCGCTGTTGAAAATAGTCTCTGATCCGCAGTGTGGGTTTTAATAGTTGGCAGTAACCTTTATCAGTAGAGATTATTGTGACCTGTTCATCACGGTTAGCAACTTTCATCGCTATAGTCGCAATTAGATCGTCTGCTTCATCACCATCAGAGAGCAGAGAGTCAACCCCAATCTCCCACAAAGCGTCTTGAATCTTACCCATTCCAGCTGCCAGGGCCTCTGGCATAGGTTTTCGGCCCTCTTTGTAGCTTGGTAGGAGATTAGCTCGCCAGCCTCGCTGTTGTTGATGGTGGTCAAACACGGCAATGATGTGAGTTGGTTGACTCTGTTTAATTATTTTCGCCACTGCTTGTGAGCAAACTCGAACCGTCTGTTCAATGTCTGATTCATCTTTTTGCACTGCGTGAATGCGCCGAATAAGATTTAGTGCGTCAATAACAACAAGGTGAAGTGCCATATTGTTCCTATAAAAAAGAGCCTCAGGTGAAGAGACTCTTATCATACAGTGAGTTGTGGTATTACTCAGTGATTATTTCATAACAGGGGACATATTTTGCCCCCGGAAGTTTCATCCGTTGCTGTTTTACAAAATCCTTGAGTAATATATCCATTTTTTTCATCAATTGAGCATCACCATTGATTCTAAATGGGCCGTGTTGGTTTATCTCAGTGATACCTTCAGATTTTACATTACCGGCAACAATTCCAGAGAACGCTTGACGTAGATTGGCTGCTAAGCTCTCAGGGGGCTGATCCATGTGCAAATCTAAATTGGTCATTGATTGATGGGTTGGTTCAAAGGGTAGCTGGAACTTTTCATCAATTTTTAGTGACCAGTTAAATCCGTAGGCATCGCCATGCAACTGGCGGTGCTTTTTTACATCAGGCATTGCTTTTTTAATGATCTGAGCTGCTTTTTCCGGGTCATCGATAACAATGGTGTAGTGTTTTTGTGCGTCAGGACCGAGAGTATCAGCGATAAATGTATCGATGGATTTGAAGTAATCTTCGCTCTCTTTTGGTCCAGTTAAAATAATGGGCATGGGTTGTGAAATATTATCCGGGTGCATCATGATGCCTAAGATATAGAGTAATTCTTCAGCCGTGCCTGCGCCTCCTGGGAAGATGACGATAGCGTGTGCCATACGAACAAATGCCTCTAATCGTTTTTCAATATCAGGCATGATAATAAGTTCGTTAACAATTGGATTTGGCGGCTCAGCGGCGATGATCGATGGTTCTGTTAAACCAATAAAACGACTGTCGTGGTATCGCTGTTTAGCATGGCCGATAGCGGCCCCTTTCATTGGGCCTTCCATTGCTCCTGGGCCACAACCAGTACAGATGTCGAGTTCTCTTAATCCAAGTTCACTGCCGACTTCGCGAGTGTATTGATATTCTATCGGATTAATGGAATGACCTCCCCAGCAGACAACTAGGTTAGGCTCAAGTCCGGTATGGAAAGTACGAGCATTACGAAGAATACTAAAGACCAAGTTGGTGATATGGCTGGTATCAGTGAGGTTGAGTTTATGCTGTTCTGAGATCTGCATATTGACGTAGACGATATCTCGCAATACTGAGAAAAGCAGCTCTTGAATCCCTTTAATGATTTTCTCATCAACAAAAGCGTGGAGTGGTGGGTTAATCAGTTCGAGTTTTATCCCACGTTCACGACGAGCGACACTGATGTCAAACGATTGATATTTTTCTAACAACTCTTGAGAGTTATCAGTATGACTGCCAGCATTAAGAACAGCCAGAGAGCAGTTACGGTATAGACGATACAGTTCGCTTGATGCGGTCTGCTTTAATTGATCTACTTCTAATTGAGAGAGCAGATTCATACTACCAGTAGGGCTAATGTGTGTAATCAAGTTGCCTCCTTATGCTTTGATGCATGCATATAGTAAATACGAGAAGCGATATACATGAATTACTTGATAAATTTAACTCTACACAGCAAATTCTATTTTAGCTAGGCAATACTTTAAATAAGTTCTTAAATTTTCGGCATTTATAACCAAACGAGTTGATTACGACCCACTGATTTCGCTTGCAACAATGCTTTATCAGAACGCTCAATAACCTCTTCAGGCACATCATTTCCAATGAAAGTAGTCGCACCAACTGTCACTGTAATACTGATTTGATTGTTTTTAAATTTAAATGGTAATTCGCTGACGGCTTTCTTGATGTTATTCAGAATGAGGTTACGTGGTTTTTGCTCACAGTTAGGCAGTAAGATAATAAACTCTTCACCACGAAAGCGAGCAATGAAGTCGCTATTTCTTAACTGCTCCTGCATGGTTTTTGCAATTATTTTAAGCGCTTTGTCACCCGCTAGATGACCAAATTTATCGTTGATCTGTTTGAAGTTATCAATGTCGATCATGGCGCAACATAGTGGCTGTTGAGAACGTAACCAATCTTTATAATCAATATCGATACGCTCAGCAAGCGCTGCTCGATTGTTGACTTTGGTGAGGTGGTCAAGGTGCATGCGCTTTTCTTGTTCGCCAAGTCTTCTGCGATACTCTTTTGTCTCTTCGTAAAATGCCGACAACTGGTTTTCGTTCTGTTTGATCTTTTCCAATAGCGTATTTTCACGCTCTTCCATTACTTTTTGGTGCTCTTCAAGCACTTGAAGTTGTGAGAAAATATCTGAAAATTCTTCTCTACATGGGTCAAGGTGTTTATTGTTGTTCAGTGTTTCAGTGGCTTGGTTAACCAAAGAGGAGAACTCTTTGCGTATCTCTATTCGCTTATCTAGGTACGATTGACTCTGGCTTACGGTGAGATTACTGTTTTTTAAGATGGAGGCAATACCAGTGTTGAGCTTAGTTAGGAATTTTTGTGACGATTGACGCTCTTGATGGGTACCGGTGATCACTAACTTTAATGTTTCTAAAGAGAGTTCAATTAAGGCTTGGGCATCGACTCCAAGTAGCAGCTCTTTTTGTATGGCTAATAGCCGGGACCCTGCTTCACAAGCAAAATCAAGTTCGGCAATTAATAATAGAAGTTGTTCGGACAGTTGTTTTTGCTGATTTTGATTAAGTTCTTGATTGGGAGCAATACTCTGTTCATGTCCAATTGAGATAAATCGAATGGAGCGATCATAGAGTTTTAGCAGGTGTAAAACACGATCAACAGAACTTCGATTATTCGAATGTTTTAGTAAGTCACGTAAATCTCTTTTCAGTTGTGGAGGTAGCCCCCGAAACCGCTGAAGAGTTTCACCGCTTTGATTAATCTGCTCATCAATCTGTGGTAATTCCGAAGTCACAATAATAAAAACCTTAAAAACAAATACTGCCAAATAGCCGTGACGAATTGGCTCTAAATATGACTCAATAAAATGCGATAGTACTTAAAAAATATAGCGGATATTCTCTCCACACAAGGTTTGATTAGAATATCAATAAGGAAATGAAATTAGTATCCCTGATCGGTATAAAAAGTGACTAATAATGATATAAAGTAAATAACTGCATTAAATTCATTCTGTTAAGTTACTGTCTTTCATCATTTATGTGATTTTACGCACGTTATATCAACTTTTGTCTGAAGATTGAACTTTGATCAATCCTGACTCAATAGCTTGCTGGCATGCTGCACGAATGTCGGTTGTTGCAAAACTTGCCGCTGGCGCGTTGTCTATGGCACTCAGATGAACCCAATGACTTGCTGATTCACTGTGTTCTAGTTTTTTTGCAAATTGAGTCGCCATTAATAGAATATCGATTAACTCTTTATCGTTAATTGCAGTATAAGCTTTAGATAAAAATGGATAATCCGCAAATCCGATGTTTAAAGTTCGGTCAATATCACTGTTTGGTTTGAAATTATCAACGTAACCTTGAATTTTATCAAAAAGCTGTTTAGGAGAGTGAGACGAATCAGATTTCTGCTCTATGTATAAAAAAGTAGCATCTGAAAAGTGATAAATCCGGTTAGGTTTTTGAATGTTATCTTTTAAATATTGACCAAACTCTTTTTCTAAATCGAGCGCTTGTTGGTAGCCATTTTCTAAATATATTGGTCGCAAAAATGGAAACTCAATCAATGCAAAACTGAGTAGGTCACTTAATGGTTCGTTGATTAACTCTCGAAGGTGCCACTGCTCTATATTCAGTCCACTGTTGGGAGTAGATTCGGGGACATGAGCGGTTAGTAGACGCAGATTTCGAAGGCCACTTCGTGGATGGGTGAAAAACTCTTGGTGCAAATAGTGCAATTGAGAATTGACTCGGCGACCTTTTTTAATCAATAGGATAATAATACCGATGAGTAACAGCACGACACTTATCAACACAAAAGTGGTATTTTTCGTGTGTTGCAGATCCACGGACTTGTTTTTTAATTGTTGCTCTAATCCTTGGTAGTGTATGGTTTTTTCAATGATCTCTTTTTGCTGACGAAATACATCTTCGTTGATTTCGTTTTGAGTGGCTTGCTTTAGCGCAAATAACTGCTCATATTTTCGTTGAGTACGCAGGGCATCAGCGTAATTTTTATCAGCTTCAAAAGCACTGGATAGTAATCGATTTCCTTGCAGCAATAGTTCATTTTTAACGCTCTGATTCTTAATGTCATTGGTGACTAGAATCGCGCTGTTTAATACTTTTACTGCTTGCTGGATATCCGCTTCAATAAGCAATAACTGCGAGCGTTGAAATTGCGCTCTGACCTGTAAGTTTTTATTTTTTGAAAAAGAGTTCAGCCTTTCAGCTTGGTTTAAGTATTGCTCACTTAACACATAGTTACTCAGTAAATAGTAGATATTGGCGATGTCTAACCTAAGGTCAATAACGTTGGTTAGATTCTGTTTTTTCTGATTTTGTTCTTGATCCAATACATTAAAATAGTGCACTAGAGCTAGATTGTAACGTCCCTGTTTAAAGTATATCTCAGCCATTAAACTCAACACGTCTGCCATGATGGTGGTGTCATTGTATCTCGCATAAAATTCAGCCGCTTGTGATGCATATTCTAGGGATTTGTCCATTACCTTTCGGTGAAAAAATAGCTGTGCTAAAAGGTAGTTGGAGCGAGCGAGTTGGCCGCTGTTATTCCCCGAAACGGCTAACCAATATGCCGATAATAGTTCGGTTAATGCTTGGTCATACTGTTTTAATAATAAGTAATGAGATCCAATGGATAGATGATATTCCGTGGTGAGTTTAGGATCTTTGACATGACTGAGATAACTAAAAGCTTGTTGGTAAAGATAAGTCGCCTCTTGATTTTGTTGCTGAAATGACTCTACTTCTGCACTTAATAACGCTTGGTGGAAGAGTAATTCATTATACTGCTGTTGATTAGCCTGAGAGGCATCAATAGATACAGCTAGATCTTTCAGCGATTCAAGGGTGAGTGTAGGTTTGTTATACAAGCTCCAATTTATGGATATCGCAATAAATTGAGATTCTAATGCTAAGTGGATTAACTTCTGCTCATCGGCAAGCCTTTTAGAAGCATTAATAATGACAAGCGCCTCATGCAGACGACCTAACTTATGCAGTGCGAGTGCTTGTACTTGTAGAGCTTCTATTAAGTTAGTTGGCGTTCGTTCAGCTAAGAGATTGTCATCTTCATTGTGTGAATTAGGTTTTTCAGCAAACTCATTTTTTCGTTGGACTGAGAGAATGCGCTCTGAAATGAGATAGGCTTGTTCAGGGGTGGTGTCTAACATTTCGTAAGCATCTGTAAGCGTAGGAGAAGAGTACTCTTTAGCTTGAGTCAACGCAGGAAGTAGTAATAAACAGGCTGAAAAAAAACACGTAGGAAATTTCATTATAATTCGTACTATTTGAGAGTATGCTTTCATATTAATGAGCATTTATTTAATGTCCAATGCGCTAGCTCAAGTTGTCTAGCACATCCTGTTTTTACATTCTATTGACGGGATAAACGGTAGTTCGATTGGGGCATGATTTTATTGGTTGAACGGTATGGGTTGATATCTAAACCGCCACGACGAGTATATCTAGCGTATACACTCAACTGTTCTGGTTGACAATATTTGATAATGTCGGTGAAAATTCTCTCCACACACTGCTCATGGAATTCATTATGTTGTCGAAATGAAACCAGATATCTTAATAGTTTTTCTTGATCGATTTTATGTCCGGTGTAGCTGATTTCGACACTGCCCCAATCCGGCTGGTTGGTTATCAAACAGTTGGATTTTAATAAGTGACTGTGTAGGGATTCGGTGACCCACTTATTTTCAGTTGAGTCGGTTAACAGGTCAGGGTTTAACTCATAACCATCAATATCAATATCTTGCTCATCAATGCAACGACCTGATAGGTTGGTAATGGTCTGACCCGAAATCTCAGTCATGGAGTGCAGTACGACATTCACTTCCGCGCCGGCACACAACGAGAGATCTTTGGTTAATGTTTGCTCTACCTCTTGCCAGTTGTTAAATCGAGTTTGATTAAAACTATTAAGGTAAAGCTTAAAAGATTTGGATTCAATTAAGTTAGTGCTGGTTGCAGGCAGAGTGACATCGCCAATGGCAACTTGAGGCAGACCTTTCGAATTGAGCCAAGAGATTTCATACAGAGTCCAAATGTCTACACCAAAAAAAGGCAACGTCTTACCAAGGGCTAAATCATCGCGATTCAAACTTCTAGGGACAGGTTGTAACAGCTTTGGGTCGTAGTATTCTTGGTATTCTGTTTTTTGACCAAGAGTTAACCCTGCCAACTCTTTTGAATCTGAATATTTGCTCATACTGTCTTTCACTAAATTATATTAGAATAGACGCAGTTTACTGAATGAGTGGATGGGTGTCATTACTCCTCTGACCATAAAGTTGAAAATTTATCCAAATAATGGAGTTGGAAATGAACCAAACTGTAACTCAAACATTGAGTGAATTAAGCCAACGTTATGTTTCTGCTTGGAGAGAAAACAGAGACAGTCTGCCTATTTCTGAAGAGATGATGGGGCTTGCATCCTTGTGCATAGTTAATGAATGCAGCGATGTTGTTGAGTGGCAACCAATTCAGCGCGAAAATAGCGCGGATTTTTCTAAAGTAGAAGAGGGGATGGATATATTAATTCACCCTGATTGTGTTGCGCTTTATTGCTCACAATTCAGTGCGGACATGCAGGTATCTTTTGATAATAACCCAATCACTTTATTGCAAGTTTGGAGTGATGATGACTTGGTTCGCTTACAAGAAAATTTGATTGGCCATTTAGTCACACAGCGTCGTCTGAAATTAAAACCGACACTCTTCATTGCGACTACCGATGAAGAGCACGAAGTTGTTTCTATTTGTAATATTAGTGGTGAGATTATTTTAGAAAAACTGGGCACGAAACAGAGAAAAGTACTAGCTAGTAACTTATGCGAATTTTTAAATAAACTTAACCCGATTGTGACTAATTAGATGATAGTAGTTGAATTGCAGTTTGAATGCTTCGATAACACAACCGTGACTGCGGTTGATCAAGCGATCAATCGATTAATTGAAGCGTGGCGTTATAATGGTCAGATCTTAGGGCGTGAATTTCCGATTGTTATGGGAGATGGCGATTTTAGAGTCCGAGTAGTTTGCCCTGAAGAGAGCAGTCTTCAAGCAAGTTATAATTCAGACTTTGTTAATGTGAGTATAGAACTCTTATCAGAGGCTATGTTGTTGTTCCCTAAAGCCAAATTGTTAGGACGTGATATAAACTCTGAAGAGTCAGCAGTCGATGAAACACCGAGTTGGCAAGTGATCTATACCACTTACCTTCACACTTGCTCACCTCTTCGTAGTGGCGATACATTAATGCCTATTCCTTTGTATCGAAACCCAGCAACCTTTAATGGCGACCATAAGACCGTTATTAAGTGGCAAACTGAGTGGCAAGCGTGTGATGAAATACAGATGGCTGATGCTTGTGCTGCAAAGTTTGCAGCGGTTAGAGAGATATCTGATATTGAGAGTGATCTATTTCGTCGAGGCTGGGATATTAGGGGAAGGATAGAGCATTTAACAAAAATCCCTACTTATTACTACCAGTATCAAGTTGGTGGTAAGAGTCTAGAAGAGCAGAGAGATCGTGGCTGTCCTAAATGTGGTCAGGCGTGGAGAGTAGAAACGGCAATACATGATATTTTTGATTTTAAATGCGACGATTGCCGCATTGTCTCTAACTTATCGTGGGATTTTCAATAGCACTTTTGTTGGATATAAAATCACTTTGCTTTGGCCAAGATGCGGTCAAGATTATTGGCGAATTCACGGCGATCGGTTTGAGACAGTGTACTCGGGCCACCAGTTTGAATGCCACTTGATCGCAAAGTATCCATAAAGTCACGCATATTGAGGCGCGCCTTAATGGTCTCGGTGGTATAAAGTTCACCTCTAGGGTTAAGTGCTAATCCTCCTTTTTCAATCACCTCTGCTGCCAGTGGAATATCGGCGGTGATCACTAAATCTCCCGGTTCAATTCTTTTCACTATCTCATCATCTGCCACATCAAACCCTGCCTCAACACGCAGTGAGCGAATGTTGGCTGCGGCTGGCACAGCAATGCTGTGGTTTGCAACCAATGTGAGCATTAAACCAGTACGAGTAGCTGCTCTAAATAAAGTCTCTTTGATTACTTTTGGACAGGCATCTGCATCAACCCAAATTTGCATGTTATTGGTTTCCTTTATTTTCAAGCTCGGTCACTCGTTGAGTTAGTTCTATTAACTGCTGCTCAAGTTGTAGGATTTTTTGTTGATCGCTTAATATCGCTTGAGAGACTTCTATCTTTGGCAGATGTTTACCCGATTTCCAAGCTTGAAGTGCCGCAATAATAGCAGGCATGGGGATGGGGCTAGGCAGTCGCGCCTTAATTAATGCCACACTCGGTTTTTTACCTTCATTGGTAAGGGATTGCAGTATCGCTTCTAGTTGTGCGGTGATTTCTTGCATTTAATAATTCCATTTCTCTCTTATTCTCATCAACATAATAACTAATTGAGGCTTAGGTGGACACAATTAAGCGAAGGTAAATTGTTGGTGTGTGCTAAATCGCTTTTTCCTCTGTAAGAGATCCGCCACGTGAGGCTGGGATATTACTCTGATTACTATGGGTATTTATGCACTGCTTGTCTGTAAGCGCATGTAATATATCACCTTGTTTGTTTTGTTGTTATTTTCTTAATTTATCATCGGCTTAAATGTGATTTAGACCCATTGCTGAAAAAAAGCAAACGCGTAATCTTATTGGTGTCGGAAGGATACTGATACAGGAATTAGGAAGCAGCCCAAAGGAGTTGGGAGTCTTAGGAAGAGACAGTCTTACGGAATAGACTTAGGTAGTTCAGGAAGAGTTATCTGCATGGAAGCGATAGGAATAAATGGATGTTATAGCAGCTAGGATGGTTGCTAACAGGATGTAGATGGACACCTCTAGGATAAGAGGATTGGATTAGCTTCAGGATGAAGTCAAGGACACCGCTCAAGGAATAAGTGAGAGAGCCAATACGGGATTATTGGCAGGTCAAGGATAGGACATAAGGACACCGCTAGGATAGTGATGTTATGGAAGATCTGATGGATTCAGAATACTATCAAGGATTTGATGCAAGGAGCAACTCAGTGTGGCTGGACTGCTGCGAGTAGGACAAAGGCCCGGTATACTTAGGTATATCGGGCCTATTCTTTTTAGCCGGACAATTTATTCATCTGGCATGCGGTGTGGTGGCAATGTGAAGTGTGCCGCTCGAAACCCTTTCATGATTAACTTACCTTGATAGCAATCGTCTCCGATGGCTGAAAACTCAAACAGATACAGTGTATGAAAGCTTTTTTTTCCATCAGGTAAGTGAAGCTTATACCCCCCTCTAGAGACATTGAGTAGCTGCAAGTTGAGCTGTTTACATCGGTGTTTAATGGCGAGATTGGCAAGTTCACTCTGACGGTGCTGTTGCCAAAAACCGTAACCAATAAAGCTAAACAGTAAAATTGCCAATAAGTTATCCATATACTGCTATTGCCTCTGTTTAGCGTTATTTTGCAACGATTCTAATGCACTAACTAGTTTTGGGTCAGCCTCGCTGTGAATGATGTATAACATGGTCATTCGGAGGATGGGTTGCATGACGAGATCGGTAAAGATCTGATTGAACAAGATCTGATCCCCCGTTTGAGCTAACCGCAATAAAAAAGTGGTCGCAATGGTTTGATCTTGCAGAGCAGGCCAACAACGACCAACGATGGCGATGAGTATTTCCGGGTGACTTAAGCGTTGGCTAGAGAGAATAAGCGTGATCGCTGATTGTAGACACTTCTTATCAGCTCCGGCAAGCGCCCTTATCTGCGCCGACATTAAAAAGAGGTCAGGATTGCTCTGTTGAGACTCTTTGATTAACAACTCTTTTACTCTTAGCGCCAGTTTTTCTGTGATATTACAGTGCTCTAAACACCCCAAAATTGCATAGAGTGGCTCTGAAGGAAGTTGCAACAGGGCTTTACGCACTAATACACTGTTCTGATCTTGGTGTAATCGACAGCAAACATCAGCAAAACCTTGAATACCAACAGTTTGCCAGTTATTCCAGCCTAAATCACCTGTCAGGTAGTGTTGTGCATGCTCATAATACTGACTGCTAGCTTGTTGTAAATTGACTCTAAGTTGACTGGTAAAGAGTGCCATTTTGTCATCTTTAGGGGTAAATATATAAGGGTTACTGGCAAGCTTATCTTGTTGCTCTTTGCTCGGTTCGGCTTGTAAATTTGCCCCTGTGGCTTCAATAACAAATTTAATGAAATTGCCCATATCGGCTTGAACTAACAGACTGCGCTCATCAAGGGGTAGACGCAAAAACCATATCCATGGCTGTATAGTGTCTTGCTTTGACTGCGGTGAATTCCAAAAGGCAATGGCTAAATGCGCGTGTCGTTGCAGTGGGAAAGGATAGGGCTGTTGACCTGCTTCAACCGCTTGGAACTGTTTTGCGTCGATTGTTTGCACCCTTCGACCAAGATCAAATATTTGATATTGACTGCCAGCATGATGAAAAAGTTCTGTTAGAGAGTGAATAGTATCCATGATGTTCATTACTTGTAATAAGATGATGAGATTATAGGGAGAATTATCATTAAATGGTAACCTTAGTGAATAAAGCGCGATAGAGATTACGTTATGAATAGAAAAAATGAACTGATTGTCAATATTCTCAATCAAATTGAATTGGTTCTTAGACGTTATGATATGTGGCAAAGTGAGCCGCCAAGTCTAGCGGCATTAACCAGTGTTGAGCCTTTTGCTGTGGATACGCTGACTTGTGAAGAGTGGTTACAGTGGATCTTTATCCCGAAGTTTCATGAAATGATTGATGCTGAGCAAGAGTTGCCAATCGGTTTTGCCATTTCAGCTTATGTAGAAGAAACGATGTTAGGCAGTGACGGCGGGAAAAAAGTGTATCAGCTGTGTGTTGAATTGGATGAAATTGCTAGAGTGATTCACTGATGGTTATGGACTCCGTTGAGACAGAAATACCTCAGGTTGAAAAAGTGATATTAGAGATTGTCTACCAAGATGAATTCTTAGTTGCTGTGAATAAACCTGCTGGAATGTTAGTGCATCGCTCTTGGTTAGACAGACACGAAACCCTGTTTGTCATGCAGACATTGCGGGATCAAATTGGTCAACATGTTTTCCCCTTGCATCGTCTTGATCGCCCAACCTCAGGTGTGTTGTTTTTTGCACTTTCGAGTGAGGTCGCATCAAAAGTGATGCCTCTCTTTGCAGGGCGAGAGATTAAAAAAACCTATCATGCCATTGTCAGAGGTTGGATTACTGAAGCGGCAATATTGGATTATCCTCTGGTTACAGAGCAAGATCGGATAGCGGATAAAAAAGCGACCAAAGAGCCAGAAGCTAAAGAGGCGGTGACTGAATATAAACCGTTAGCTGAGGTAGAAGTCCCTTTTTCAACCGGACGCTTTCCAACCAGTCGTTATTCGTTGATTGAGATGAAACCACATACTGGCCGGAAACATCAATTGCGTCGACATATGCACCATTTAAGCCACCCAATTATAGGTGATACTAGTCATGGTGATGGGCGACATAATCGACTTTTTCGTGAACACTATGACTGTCATCGTCTGATGCTCCATGCGTCTGAATTAAGCTTTACCCATCCGATCACAGGTCTACAAGTGACGATTAAGGCGGAGTTTGATGAGGTTTGGTTACGATTAATGTCAGCGTTTGAATGGCAGGTGGAATAAAAAACGTGAGTACAAAAGTTAGACAACATAACGAACTTTGTACTCATATTCGGCTATTTTAGCTTCGCTAGATCCGCTTCAATTTCAGAAATTTTACTTGAAACCACTTTTTCCAGATGACGAAGGTCTATTAAGATTTTCTTTTTAATATCGACGGGAGTTGATGATTGACGGGTGATTTTATTTAACTCATCAATGATCAAAGTAAGGTTACGGTTAATCTCTGTCACTTCTTTATATCTGCGATCACTGCTGCTCACTAATACATTTTTGCGTTGACGCGGGTACTTATATTTTACACTTTTCGCTAAAAAATCACCTTTCTCTTTAACAAAATAGATTTTTAAAATATCAGTTTGTGATTCTTGGCGAAGTGAATAACGTTCAATTTTCTCTGGTTCAGTTATGCCTAAACCTTTGAGGTGTGGATACATAGAAACCCCATTGCTGTAATTGGAAGGTAAAATAAGTGTTACGAAAAATAACTTTAGCAGCAGAAGTTACTTGGTTATAGCCATTCTTTAAAACAAAGCAAAGAGTTGTGGAGAAGATCGCTCTTATTCATCTAAATTAAGAGCGATTATTTGAGGGCAATATTTTTAGTCTGAATCTTCAAGTTGCTGAATGTTTTTCAAAAGAGCAGATTGTAATTGGTCTTGTTGTTTTGTGGTTAAAGGCGTGCCTTGCTCAGAAGTTATAATGAAGAGATCTTCTGCTCGCTCGCCGATGGTTGATATTTTTGCAGCATGCAGATTAATGTTCAGTGATGATAGTGTGACACTGATGATCGTCAATAATCCTGGTATATCTAATGCGACCAATTCTAATAACGTTCTTTTCCCTGTTTTGGTAGGCAGAAAATCGACTTGAGTTTTTACATGAAAATGCTGCAAGTTTCTAGGGGTTCTGCGTATTCGAATTTCGGGTGCACACTCTTGTTCTAAAATATGGGTTAGCTGCTCAACAATTTGGCTATGACGGTCCATATCAATGAGCTGATTTTTATGATCGAGAATGATAAACGTATCTAACGAATAGCCATCCTTACTGGTCATTATTTGAGCATTTAAAATGGTGAAATTACGGCGATCTAACTCAGCCACAACCGTAGCAAAAAGTTTTGGTTTATCTTTACTGTAAACAAACAGTTCAGTGCCACCTCTTGCCGATTCATTACTAATTAAAACCTGTGTCTTGTTGTTATTATTCTTACGTAAATAAGAGGTATGCCAAGTGATCTGTTTTGGCGTGTGTCTTAAAAAATAATCGGCTTTGAATCTACGCCATAACAATTCGATCTCTCTTGGGGCAAAGTTCTCACTGCGCAGTTGAGCAGAGGCGATAAACTGATTATGGCGAATACGCTCACGGAGATCGGGTGGATTTTCTAAACCGCGTCTGAGGGCACGTTGAGTCGAATAATAGAGCTCTGCAATTAATGTTCTCTTCCAACTGTTCCATAAATTGGGATTGGTAGCACAGATATCGGCCACAGTTAGGCAGACGAGGTAGTCTAAGCAGTCCTCTTCACGAACGATTTTTGCAAATTCAGTAATGACTTCAGGGTCATAAATATCTCGTCGTTGGGCTGTCACTGACATTAGAAGGTGATTTTTGACTAACCACGATACCAGTTTAGCTTCAGGTTTAGAGAAGCCGTGATCAAGACAAAATTCCAGTGCATCAACAGCGCCAATTTCAGAATGATCGCCGCCACGACCTTTTCCTATATCATGAAAAATAGCCGCAATCAGTAACAGTTCCTTTTTGATGATTTTAGGGTAAACATCGCAACAGATGGGATGAAGCTCTTTATATTCGACATGTGAGAACTTATTGATGTGGTTAAGTAAACGCATGCTGTGTTCGTCAACGGTATAGACATGGAATAGATCAAACTGCATCTGTCCGACAATTTGACTCCATTGTGGAAGATAAGCGGGAAGTACGCCTAATTTGTGCATTAAATTGAACGCCTTGACCAGCGCATTGGGATGACGAAGCAAGGCTACAAATTTCTCTTTGGCTTCGGGAATTTCACACAAAAATTTATTCAGACGCCTGCGAGCGGTTCTTAGTTGCCTCAGTGTTGGTGGATTTACCCCTTCAATCGCTGAGTTGTTAGCAATATGAAGAAACATATCAAGAATACTTTCAGGTCTGGCTTGAAACAGTGCGGGTTTTCTCGCTTCGATTAAGCTTCCTCTTACCTGGAAATCGTCATCAATAATAACCGCGGCAGGCTCCTCACCTTTATGTAAAATAGCTTGGTCAAAGAGTTTTAATAACATGGTATTGAGTTCAGTGACTCGCCTTAGCGTGCGATAGAACTCTTTCATCATCCGTTCAACGCCACGATTTCCGTGATCAACAATGCCTAAATGTTCAGCGACCTGAGCTTGATGACCAAAAGTAAGACGGTTGTCGTAACGTTTTAATTCAAGGTGAAGTGCAAAACGGACTCGCCATAAATAATTTTGGCACTCAACTAACTCTCGAAATTCAGCATCGGTTAAAAAGCCATAAACGCTCATCTCATGTAAGGAGGTTGCGCCAAAGTGGCGGCGAGCTACCCAACTTAGGGTGTGAATATCCCGTAAACCACCTGGGGTAGATTTAATATCGGGTTCTAAGTTATAAGCCGTATCATGAAAGCGAGCATGTCGTTCACGTTGCTCTGATAACTTGGCTTGATAGAAAGCTTCACTGGGCCAAAAAAGCGGTGATACAATTACTTGTTGTAGCTGCTCAAAGGTCTCTGCACAACCGTATAACAGTCTGGACTCTTGTAAGTTTGTAGCGACAGTGATGTCATCTTTACCAATCTCAAAACATTGCTTGACGGTTCTGACACTGTGGCCGACTTCCAAACGAAGATCCCACAAAAAAGTGAGGAATTCACTGACTACCTCACCGTTTTTAGTGGTTAATGGTGATTCAGATAAGATAAGTAGGTCAATGTCGGATAAGGGATGAAGCTCCTCTCTACCATAACCACCTACCGCTACTAATGAGAGCTTGATGGTTGTATCGAGTTTGTAGTGAGCCCAAAGGCGTCTGAGAAGGTTATCAATATACTGTGAACGTTCTAGAACTAGGCTCGCGACTGGATAATGTTGAATAAACTGCTGTTTTTGCTGTTCTGCAAAAATAGACAGTTGTTCACGAACAAAAAAAGAAGTGATCTGTTCACTGCTTAATTCATTAGGGGGAATGAGAGCGTTAAGCATGGCGTTCCTTGCAGCTTATTGAGATCAAGATAATTGAGCAACTCGGCGATTAATACCGAACTGCTCGACTGGTGTAATGCAGAGTTTACTTATTATTAAAAAACCTCGGTATGTGTTCATCTGAACGCAGTGTTAATACTTCACAACCATTTTTTGTTACCAGAAGAGTATGCTCCCATTGTGCCGTGTTCTTGCCATCAACGGTATAGACAGTCCAGCTATCTTCTTCATCAACTACACAACCGAATTTACCAGCATTGATCATTGGTTCGATGGTAAAACACATTCCCTCTTTAAGAATGGTTTTATCATTGTTTTTGTAGTGAACGACTTGAGGGTCTTCATGGAATCCTTTACCAATACCATGACCACAAAAATCTCGAACAATGGAGTATTTATTCTTAGGGTTTTTTTTGTTGTTATTTTTGATGTGTTTTTCAATTGCGGTGCCAATATCACCAAGTCGGACACCAGGGCGCACTTTGCGCATACCGACGTAGAGAGATTCTTGAGCGACGCTGCATAAACGACTGTTAGGTTGAGAAACATCGCCAACAAGAAACATTTTTGAGGAGTCTCCGTGGTAACCCACAGGTCGAGTATCTAAGTTAGCATTAGGGTCATCAGGAATAATGACAGTAATATCTACGTTCAGAATATCGCCATTTTTTAATACCGCTGGTTTTACTTCACCAGAGGAGCCTTGCTCATCCGCTGACGCCGGGATACCATGACAGACAACGTGGTTGATCGACGTACAGATCGCTTTGGTAAAGCCATGATAATTTAATGGCGCAGAATAGGCGTTATTATGACGGGAAAAGTCATCACAAATTGTATTGAGTTCTTCGGTAGTTACACCGACAACAATATAAGATTCAATCATCTCTAATACTTCAGCGGCAAGTTTGCCAGCCAGTCGCATTTTTTCTATCTCTTCAGCGGTTTTTATTATTACACTCATTATCTCTACTCTACTAACCACAGGTATGGAATCAAACCATGTTACCAGTGACGAAGCAATGAGGAAACTCCAGAGTAAAAAATGATGAAAACAGTGGCTATTGATGACTGTTTTATGGTATAAAGCGCGCCGGATCCATGATCTTTGGATTGTGCATTCGAACACAAATTACTTTAAATCACACACATTCCGACACATGTTCCGGGGTGCCGTACGGCCTGATTAATATCAAGCTAATAAGGTCGGTGACATGGGGAGTGTGGAGGCCTAACCCCATAGAGGAATTATCAATGGCTACTATATCAATGCGCGACATGCTTCAAGCTGGTGTTCACTTCGGTCACCAAACTCGTTACTGGAATCCAAAAATGAAGCCATTCATTTTCGGTTCACGTAATAAGGTTCATATCATCAACTTAGAATCTACTGTTCCAATGTTCAACGAAGCACTAGCTGAGTTAGGCAAAATTGGTTCACGTAAAGGTAAGGTTCTTTTTGTTGGAACTAAGCGTGCCGCATCTGAAGCTGTTAAAGAAGCTGCAATCGAGTGCAATCAGTACTACGTTAACAACCGTTGGTTGGGTGGTATGCTGACTAACTACAAAACTGTACGTCAGTCAATCAAACGTCTGAAAGAGTATGAAGCACAGTCTCAAGATGGCACTTTCGAAAAAATCACTAAGAAAGAAGCGCTAATGCGTACTCGTTCTATGGAAAAACTAGAGCGTTCTCTAGGCGGAATCAAGAACATGGGTGGTCTTCCAGACGCACTTTTTGTTATTGATGCTGATCACGAACATATTGCGATTAAAGAAGCAAACAATCTAGGTATTCCAGTATTTGCTATTGTTGATACTAACTCAGACCCAGATGGCGTTGACTACGTTATCCCTGGTAACGATGACGCAATTCGCGCTATCAAACTTTACCTAGCCACTGTTGGCCAAGCTGTAACTGAAGGTCGTAACCAAGATCTAGTAGTTCAAGCTGAGCAAGACGGTTTCGTAGAAGAAGCTAAATAATTTTACTAAGTGAAATTATTTAGTTCGCTCCTGGTGAGTCTCTTAACTTTATAAGTTAAGCATAGTTAGCAGGGGCCGGTATTCTGGCCCCTTATTTTTAATTTTCCATTCAGTGGAATTATCGAGGATTAAACAATGGCAACTGTTACTGCTGCTCTAGTTAAAGAACTGCGCGAACGTACTAGCGCAGGCATGATGGATTGTAAGAAAGCGCTTGTTGAAGCGAATGCTGATATTGAATTAGCAATCGAAAACATGCGTAAAAGTGGCGCGGCTAAAGCAGCTAAAAAAGCGGGTCGTGTTGCAGCTGAAGGAATCATCTTAATTAAAGAATCTGCAGGTGTTGCTGCTATTCTTGAAATTAACTGTGAAACAGATTTCGTTGCAAAAGATGCTAGTTTCCTTGCATTTGCAAACGAAGTTGCTGAAACAGCATTGGCTGAAAAACTAGACGCAGCTGCACTTCAAGCTAAATTTGAAGAACAACGTGCTGCACTAGTAGCTAAAATCGGTGAGAACATGAGCATTCGCCGTGTTGAATTCATCGAAGGCGATGTGGTTGGTTCTTACCGTCACGGTGAGCGTATTGGTGTTGTTGTTGCTGCTTCTGGCGCAGACGCTGAAACTATCAAGCACATTGCAATGCACATTGCAGCATCTAAGCCTGAGTATGTTACTCCTGATGATGTACCTGCTGATGTTGTTGAAAAAGAAAAACAAATTCAAATCGAAATCGCTATTCAGTCTGGTAAGCCTGCTGAAATTGCAGAGAAAATGGTTATTGGCCGTATGAAGAAATTCACTGGCGAAGTTTCTCTGACTGGTCAAGCGTTCGTAATGGACCCTTCTCAAACTGTTGGCCAAATGCTTAAAGCTAAAGGTGCTTCAGTAACTAACTTTATCCGCTTAGAAGTGGGTGAAGGTATTGAGAAAGTGGCTGAAATGAGCTTTGCAGACGAAGTTGCATTAGTTCAAAAAGGTTAATCCTAACTGTTAGGATAACATTAAGGACCGTGGCCAAGGCTGCGGTCTTTTTATAATTATCAATAAACAAATCTCTTTGAAAGGTAAATTCATGACGACTAACCCAAAGCCGACTTATCAACGTATTTTGCTTAAACTTAGTGGCGAGGCCCTTCAAGGAAATGAAGGCTTTGGCATCGACGCAACCATTCTTGATCGCATGGCTCAAGAGATAAAAGAGTTAGTTGAACTTGGTGTTCAAGTTGGTGTCGTGATTGGTGGCGGAAACTTATTTCGTGGTGCCGGACTGGCTAAAGCAGGAATGAACAGAGTCGTGGGTGACCACATGGGGATGCTAGCAACGGTAATGAATGGCCTTGCGATGCGTGATGCGCTACATCGTGCTTATGTAAATGCACGAGTGATGTCCGCAATTCCTCTAAAGGGTGTGTGTGATGACTATAATTGGGCTAATGCGATAAGCCAGTTACGTGATGGCCGAGTGGTGATATTCGCAGCGGGAACGGGAAACCCTTTCTTTACGACTGACTCAGCAGCCTGTTTACGAGGCATTGAAATTGAAGCAGATATCGTGCTAAAAGCAACGAAAGTAGATGGTGTCTTTGATTGCGATCCTGTCGCTAACCCAGAAGCCAAACTTTATGATAAGCTTAGTTATAATACGATTTTAGAAAAAGAATTAAAAGTCATGGATTTAGCGGCATTTACGCTAGCACGTGATCATAACATGCCAATTCGCGTATTCAATATGAATAAACCAGGTTCGCTTCGCCGTGTTGTTTTAGGTGAAGATGAAGGTACATTAATTTCTGATTGTGATTGATCGCCACCGGCTAATGATAAACGAATATATAGGATGATATTGTGATTAACGAAATCAAAAATGACGCTGAAGAGCGTATGGAAAAAAGCGTAGAAGCACTAAAAAGTAACCTTGCAAAAATCAGAACGGGTCGAGCACATCCAAGCTTGTTACAAGGTTTGACTGTTGAATATTACGGTGCATCGACGCCAATTAATCAAGTCGCTAATATTATAGCGGAAGATTCTCGTACTCTCGCCATTACTGTTTTTGATAAAGAGTTAGCTAAAGCGGTAGAAAAAGCAATAATGAAATCGAGCTTAGGTTTGAATCCGATGACTGCGGGAACGGTTATTCGTGTTCCACTTCCGGCATTAACAGAAGAGCGTCGTCGCGAGTTTGTGAAAATTGTTCGTGGAGAAGCAGAAGGCGGACGTGTTGCTATTCGTAACATTCGACGTGATGCCAACGGTGATGTAAAAGCACTTCTTAAAGAGAAAGAGATCTCTGAAGATGATGATCATCGCGCTCAAGAGGAGATTCAAAAATTGACAGATGCAGCTGTTAAGTTAGTGGACTCTCTACTAGAAGTGAAAGAAAAAGAGTTAATGGAAGTTTAATTACCTCTACATTAATAAATGAATAAGCGCTGAGTGATAATTGACATAACGTCCACTGCGGCGCTTTTTATTTTTGTAAAGGAAGGAGCAACATGTCTGATATAACTAATGAGTCTGCACTGAACTCACAGGCACTGCCAAAACACATAGCCATCATCATGGATGGAAATGGGCGATGGGCCAAATCAAAAGGTAAAGCGCGAGTTTTCGGCCACAAAGCTGGAGTTGAAGCCGTAAGAGGCACAATAGCTGCAGCCAATAAATTAGGAATTACAGCGGTAACTCTTTTTGCTTTTAGTAGTGAAAACTGGCGCAGACCAGAAGAGGAAGTGACTTTGTTGATGGAGCTGTTTATGACAGTATTATCAAGAGAAGTAAAACGACTTCATAAAAATGGTATTCAACTGCGGGTTATTGGTGATAAGTCTCGATTCAGTTCTCGTTTACAGAAAAAAATTCAAGAAGCAGAAGAGTTAACTCGCCATAATTCTGGGTTAATGTTGAATATTGCTGCCAATTATGGTGGTAAGTGGGACATTACTCAGGCAGTGAAATCCATTGCTGAAGAGATCAAAACGGGCGCGATTGAAATTGACGACATCAATGAGTCATTAATATCTTCTCGTATTGAAATGGCCGATGAGCCGGATGTAGATCTTCTCATTAGAACCGGTGGAGAGTGTCGGATCAGTAATTTTGTGCTATGGAAGTTAGCCTATGCTGAGATGTATTTTTCTGAACAATTTTGGCCAGATTTTAATGAAGAGAGCCTAGTCTCTGCTGTCACTTGGTTTGTTAATCGTGAGCGTCGTTTTGGGTGTACAAGTGAACAAGTGCGAGCGCTAATGGAAAGGCCCTCGTAGTAAACACTGTAAATTTAACTAATATAATAATATGTATCAAACTAACCTTAGCCTTCAGGTTAGTGTATGACAGAGGACTGAGATAATTTGAAACAACGTATAATTACAGCCCTGATTTTGGCACCATTAGTGATGGCAGGAATTTTCTTTCTACCTATTCAAGTTTTTTTTATCATTTTGGTCGCAGTGACGTTAGTCGGCTTTTGGGAATGGACTCAATTTGTAAAGGCTCAATCAAGAATAATTGCACTTCTCCCTTCAGTTATTGCTCTTGGGGCTTCAATGATCTGGTTGCCCTTTGACGCAGTTAATCTTGCTCTGATTACAGAGCCTCATCAATACATGCTCACGATTGGTGTCATATGGTGGTTAATCGCCAGCCTTCTCGCCATGAGCTATCCAGTTTCTGCAAAACTTTGGCAAGAAAGTCGTGTATTACGACACTTGTTTGGTTGGTTATCGTTAATTCCATTTTTCTGGAGTATTGTTCTACTCAGAGCTCAGGTTGGAATCGATGACCAATACTACGGTGCAAAACTGGTGCTTCTTGTCTGCTTGTTGGTGTGGTCTGCGGATAGTGGCGCTTATTTTGCTGGTAAATCACTTGGCAAACGTAAAATGGCACCTTCGGTTAGCCCGAATAAAACGGTTGAGGGTTTGATTGGCGGCATTGTTACGGCGATGATTATCGGTTGGGGAGCTGTCGCCTTGTTTGATATACACTTTGACAGTATTGCCACTATGATCGGAATCTTCATGGTAACCGTGATTATATCCGTGTTGGGTGATTTGGTTGAGAGCATGTTCAAGCGCTCTTCAAATATCAAAGATAGTGGCACTATTATTCCTGGTCACGGTGGGATTTTAGACCGAATAGACAGCTTAATAGCCGCTTTTCCTATCTTTGCGTTACTCTATTTTTGGTAATTTATCCTTCAAAGAGCAGTCATTCTGCTCTTTGATTATTATGGTCATTTCTCTATGCGCAAATTAACTATTTTAGGAGCGACAGGCTCTATTGGAACCAGTACTCTTTCAGTTGTTGCTCAAAACCCTGAACAATTTGAAGTGATTGCTATTGGTGCAAATACTGATGTGCAGAAAATGCTGCAACTGTGCCAGCAGTGGCAGCCTCAGTATGCCGCTATGGCAAATAGTGACGCTGCTCTAGCGTTAGAGAAAGAGCTAAAAACGGTACAACTGAGCACCAAAGTAGTTTCAGGGCAAGAGGGATTGTGTTTCATTGCACAGTTGGATTGTGTTGATACTGTGATGGCTGCGATTGTAGGCGCGGCAGGTCTTATGCCAACAATGTCAGCAGTGAAGGCTGGTAAGCGAATTTTGTTGGCAAATAAAGAAGCATTAGTGATGTCTGGTCAGCTGTTTATCGATGCGGTTGAACAATATGGTGCGGAACTGTTACCCGTTGATAGCGAGCATAATGCAATATTTCAATGCCTTCCTGAATCGATTCAAACCAATTTAGGCCGCTGCGATCTCGAAGCAAATGGGGTGAGTTCAATCTTGTTGACTGGATCTGGAGGTCCTTTTCGTTATAGTGATCTTTCAGAGTTATCGCATGTTACCCCTGAGATGGCTATCGCGCATCCTAATAGGTCTATGGGACCTAAAATTTCGGTTGATTCAGCGACAATGATGAACAAAGGGTTAGAGTATATTGAGGCCCGTTGGTTGTTTAATAGTCGTCAAGGACAACTAAAAGTCATCATACACCCTCAATCAGTGATTCACTCCATGGTGCAGTATCTTGATGGCTCGGTAGTCGCACAAATGGGCTTGCCGGATATGCGAACCCCTATTGCTTGTACTATGTCCTATCCCGAAAGAGTTGATTCAGGTGTGAAAGCATTAGATTTTGCTTCCATTGGTGAATTTACTTTTCTACAACCTGATTATAATCGTTATCCTTGTTTGAAGTTGGCTATTGATGCTTGTTATGAAGGGCAGTACGCCACCACAATAATAAACGCTGCCAATGAACTAACAGTTGATGCATTTTTAAACAGACAGCTGCGTTTTACTGATATTTCAAAAGTAAACGAACAGGTTTTAAACAAACTCACCACTAAGTTACAAAACCTTGAACTTAAAGACTTGGAAAGCGTAATTGAGCTAGATAGAATGGCTCGAATATATACAGTAGAACAATTGAAAAAGGTGACAGTATGATGGGTGCGTTATGGAATTTTGCTTCTTTTGTAGTAGCACTAGGAATCTTAGTCGCCGTACATGAATTCGGACACTTCTGGGTGGCGAGAAAGTGTGGTGTGATTGTTCAGAAGTTCTCTATTGGTTTTGGCAAGTCATTATGGAAAACGGTTGGTAAAGACGGCACAGAGTACAGCCTTTCGATGATACCGCTGGGTGGTTTTGTTAAAATGCTGGACGAGCGGGTAGAAGAAGTACCAGAAAGTTTGAAACACCGTGCTTTTAATAATAAACCATTATGGCAGAGAAGTGCGATTGTTGCTGCAGGTCCAATAGCCAATTTTATCTTTGCCGTTTTTGCCTATTGGATCATTTTTGTTATTGGCATTCCTGCGATAAAACCTGTAATTGGTGAAGTTAGTCCACAATCCATAGTCGCACAAGCTGGTATTGAACAGGGAATGGAACTAAAAGCTGTTTCTGGAATCAAAACAACGGATTGGCAGTCAGCAAATATGGCGCTTATCTCACATATTGGTGATAAATCGATGACATTAACGGTGGTGAGCCCTGATAATCCATCGTTTGAACAAGTGAAAAATCTGGATCTTAGTAATTGGCAGTTTGATCCTGAAACCCAATCTGTAATGAGAACATTGGGTTTTGTTCCGTTTTCGCCTGCAGTGACACTAAAAATTGCACTGGTTAATGAAGACAGTGCAGCAGAAAGGGCAGGGTTGAAAGTTGATGATACGTTATTGACCATAGATGGTGTTGCTGTTAATCAATGGCAACAAGTAGTCGAGACTATCAAAAGTAATGCGGGCGTTTCGGTTGACGTGTTAGTGAAGCGTTTGGGACAAGAGTTAACTCTGACGCTAACGCCTGAAAGCAAAACGGTCAAAGACGGCAGTCAAATTGGTTATGCTGGCATTGCACCATACAGAGAAGAGTGGCCGGATAATTACAGGTTTGATCTTAAGTATGGAGTGATTGACTCTGTCGGTCAGGCAATTGATAAAACTGGACAGTTAATCAGTGTCACGTTGAGCATGGTAAAGAAATTATTTACTGGTGATGTGGCATTGAAAAATTTAAGTGGCCCAATATCGATTGCTAAAGGAGCTGGCATGACCGCTGAATATGGTCTTGTCTACTTCCTCAGTTTTTTAGCATTAATCAGTGTTAATTTAGGCATTATAAATTTACTGCCTCTTCCTGTTTTAGATGGAGGACATCTTCTATTTTTTGCTATTGAAGCAGTAATTCGAAGACCAGTACCAGAAAAGATTCAAGAAGTAGGTTACAAGATAGGGACTGCGGTCATTATGATGATGATGATGGTAGCATTATTTAATGATTTCACTCGTCTCTAATGAAGCGTTTGTAGCAAGGAATAATTAGAATAGATATGGCGATAAAAAAACTGTTGATAGCCACTCTGATGTTGAGTAGTGCTGCTGCAACAAGCGCAGAAAAGTTTGTAGTTGACGATATCCAATTTGAAGGATTACAACGTGTGGCGTTAGGTGCTGCATTATTAAAAATGCCAGTTCGAGTTGGTGATACTGTCTCTTCACAAGAGGTATCAAAAGTTATTAAAGCACTGTTTGCTTCTGGTAACTTTGAAGATGTAAAAGTATTCAGAGATAACGATACTTTACTGATTAAAGTGATTGAGCGTCCGACCATTTCAAGTATCTCCTTTTCAGGGAATAAGGCGATTAAAGAGGAGCAACTTCAAGATAACTTGGATGCCTCTTCCATTCGTATCGGTGAAGCTTTAGATCGTACGACGTTGAGTAAAATCGAGAAAGGTCTTGAAGATTTTTATTACAGTGTAGGTAAATACAATGCGACAGTGAGTGCAGTGGTTACTCCATTGCCACGTAATCGTGCTGACCTAAAATTTGTCTTTACTGAAGGTGTTTCTGCCAAAATACAGCAAATTAATTTTATCGGAAATGAGATCTTTACTGATGAAGAGCTCGTGGATCGTTTTAATCTTAACTTTGATGTGCCATGGTGGAACTTCCTTGCCGATGAAAAGTATCAAAAGCAAGTTCTTGCTGGTGATATTGAAGCGTTAAAATCTTTTTATCTTAATCGGGGCTATTTAAAGTTCCAGGTAGACTCAACTCAGGTATCTATCTCTCCAGATAAGAAAGGGGTTTACATCACTCTTACCGTAAAAGAGGGTGAAGCTTATACGATTAAAAGCGTAAGTTTCCGTGGTGAGTTAATTGGAAAAGAGGATGAGTTTGAACAACTCAATCCATTTGAAGAGGGTGACACTTACAATGGTGCGGCGGTTACCAGTTTAGAAGAGAACATTAAACGTATTTTAGGTGAATCAGGTTACGCTTATCCGAAAGTACAAACAATTCCAGAGTTTAATGATGAAACACAAGAGGTCATGCTGGCAATTAATGTTGAAGCTGGGCACAGAATCTATGTGCGCGATATTCGATTTACCGGTAATACCGAGACCAAAGATGAAGTATTACGTCGTGAAATGCGTCAAATGGAAAGCAGTTGGTTAAACTCTAAGTCGATTGATTTAGGAAAAAACCGACTTAATCGTTTAGGTTTTTTTGAAACGGTTGATGTGCAGACTCAACGAGTATCAGGCAGTGATGATCAGGTAGATTTGGTCTATAACGTCAAAGAGGCAAACTCAGGGAATGTGAACTTCGGTGTGGGTTATGGTACCTCATCTGGTATTAGCTTCCAAATTGGCCTGCAGCAAGATAACTTTTTAGGTTCTGGTGATAACGTTGGCATCAGTGCAATGATGAACGATTATAAGAAAAACATCAGTTTTAATTATCGAGATCCCTACTGGAACCTAGATGGTGTGAGTTTAGGTGGCAAGGTTTTCTATGACGAATTTGAAGCATCTGATGCGGGTATTATTGACTATACCAACCAAAGTTATGGCACCAGTCTAACATGGGGGTTCCCATTTGATGAACTGAACTACTTCTCAATAGGTATCGGTTATAAGCACAATAAGATATCCAAGCTAGATAACTATCTGCAGATCGAACAGTATTTACAATCTGCTGGGGATAGTTACGATGATAATAACAACTTACTATTGGTGGATGATTTTGATATCACGTTAAGTTGGACCCGAAATAATCTGAACAAAGGTTACTTTCCCACAGCAGGTAACTACCAAAGTGCCAGTTATAAAATCACCGTACCGGGCTCAGATTCACAGTTCTTTAAAACGCAATATGATGTTAGGCAGTATGTGCCTCTGACGGAAAAACATGAATTTACCTTCTTAATGCGTGGTCGACTGGGTTATGGTAACGGTTATGGTAATACTGATGGTAATGATAACCTGTTCCCATTCTATGAGAACTTCTACGCTGGTGGCTTTTCGACCATACGTGGGTTTGGTAATAACTCGGTAGGCCCTAAAGCAGTTTATCAAGAGGGGCAGGCTAATAACCCTAATTATAAAGCAACCGATGATTCTGTTGGGGGAAATGCCACTGCGCTGGTAAGTTTTGAGCTAATTTTCCCAACACCATTTGCATCAGAAGATGCGAGAAAACAGATTCGAACCAGTGTATTTTTTGATATGGCCAGTGTATGGGATACGGAATTTAAACAGATAAATGACAATAATATTAGCGCGGGTAGTGAATATTATTATGACTACTCAGATCCATCTAACTTTCGCTCATCTTATGGTGCAGCGCTGCAGTGGATGTCTCCGATGGGACCTCTGGTATTCTCAGTTGCTAAACCAGTTGAAATATATGAAGGTGATGATGAAGAGTTCTTCACATTTACCATTGGGCGAACATTCTAAATTTATTTGAGGACAAAATTTTGAACAAAGTAATGAAAGCGGCAAGTATTGGTCTAGTGATTTTAAGTTCATCAATGTTTGCTGATGCAGCAGAAGCTGCCCAAAAAGTTGGCTATGTTAATATCGCTAAAATCGCTCAAAGCATGCCTCAGCGTGAGAGTATTACCACTCAGTTAAGAGCTGAGTTCAAAGATCGCATTGATGCTGCTCGCGAGTTAAAAGAGAAGATCGTTGCTAAAGAAGCGAAGCTGAAAAGAGATGGTGAGTTACTAGGGCAATCCGGTGCTGTTAAATTACAGCGTGAAATTGCCTCTCTAAAGTCGGGTCTGAAACTCGATGCTGAAGCATTAAATGAAGATACTCGTAAGCGCCAAGCGGAAGAGCAGAAAAAGTTAATGAGTTTGATTCAAAAAACAGTAGAAAAAGTCGCAAAAGCGGAAGGGTATGACATGGTAGTCGAAGCAAGAAGTTTAATGTTTGCAACTCCAGAAGATGATCTTTCAGCAAAAGTACTTGCAGCAGCAAAATAAGGCTATCTATGACAACAATCACACTGGCTGAGCTGGCTGATAAGCTAGGCGCAGTCCTACACGGCGATGGTTCTGTTCAAATAACTTCAGTGGCTTCCATGGAGAGCGCGATAGAAGGAAACATTACTTTTTTATCAAACAGTAAATATCGTACTAAATTGTCGCAATGTCTTGCGTCAGCAGTGTTGATTAAAGAGACGGATCTTTCTTATTGTCAAAGCAACGCGTTGGTTTTGAAAGACCCCTATTTGGGTTATGCGTTAGTGGCACAAATTTTGGATACGACACCTGCGGCTGCTGTTGATGTTTCACCATCCGCATATATTGCTAAAGATGCCATATTAGGCAGTAACGTAGCCATTGGCCATAATGCCGTCATTGAGTCAGGCGTTGTGCTTGGTGATAATGTGCAAATTGGTTCTGGGACGGTTGTTGGTAAAAATACAAAAATTGGGGCCAATACAAAACTATGGGCAAATGTGACTATTTATCACAATATACAAATCGGTGAAAATTGTCTGATCCAGTCTGCTACCGTCATTGGTTCTGATGGTTTTGGTTATGCAAATGATAGAGGTAATTGGGTTAAGATCCCTCAGTTAGGCTCAGTAATCATAGGTAATAATGTTGAAATTGGTGCTTCTACCGCCATCGATAGAGGGGCACTGGAAGATACTGTTATTGAAGATGGTGTTATTCTTGATAACCAGATGCAAATTGCACATAACGTTCGTATCGGTGAGAAATCAGCACTGGCTGGTGCAACGACGATTGCAGGGAGTACCAACATAGGTAAACATTGCGTGATTGGTGGCGCTGCTGTCATTAATGGCCACATCAATATAACTGATGGTGTAACTATTACTGGTATGGGCATGGTGATGCGCTCAATATCTGAGCCTGGTCTATACTCATCGGGTATTCCATTACAACCAAACAAAGAGTGGCGTAAAACGGCGACACGAGTTCAACGCATTGACGAAATGCATAAAAGATTGAAAAAATTAGAGAAGCAGCTAGAAAGTAGAACTGATTAAGTTCACTTTCCTAGTGGCATGCCATTGGTATTACGTTTAGATAATAATATACAGGACAGCGTTTTGAGTAGAGAAAATAAAACACTCAACATTACAGAGATCAGAGAATTACTTCCCCACCGTTACCCGTTTCTTTTAATCGATAGAGTGACTGATTATGAAGAGACGGTCGGAGATAAGTTAGGTTATCTTAAGGCAATTAAGAACGTAACTGTTAATGAACCTCAGTTTACAGGCCACTTTCCTCAAATGCCAATTTTCCCAGGTGTTTTGATTTTAGAAGCGATGGCTCAAGCAACGGGATTACTTGCCTTTAAATCCTTTGGTGCACCCACAGAAAATGAGCTTTACTATTTTGCCAGTATCGATAAGGCCAAGTTCCGTAAACTTGTTGTACCCGGTGATCAATTGATCATTGAGGTTAAGTTTATTAAAGAACGACGTGGTATTGCCCTGTTTACTGGTGAAGCGAAAGTCGATGGCGGAGTAGTCTGCTCTGCCGAACTTAAATGTGCTAGACGAGAGTTTTAATCATGATTCATGAAACCGCTAAAATCCACCCTTCTGCGGTGGTTGAAACGGGTGCTATTCTTGGCGCTAATGTTGTTGTTGGTCCATTTTGCTTTGTAGACAGTAAAGTAGAAATAGGTGACGGTACTGAACTTAAATCTCATGTGGTCGTTAAAGGGCCAACGGTAATCGGCAAAGATAATAAAATCTTTCAGTTTGCCTCTGTGGGTGAAGAGTGCCAAGACTTAAAATTTGCTGGCGAAGATACTCGTTTAGAGATTGGTGATCGAAATACCATTCGCGAAAGTGTCACCATTCATCGCGGTACTATTCAAGATATTGGCACCACTATTATTGGTAGCGATAACTTATTCATGATCAATGCTCATGTAGCGCATGATTGTGTGGTTGGAAATCACTGTATATTTGCTAATAATGCGACGCTAGCGGGTCATGTGAAAGTGGCGGATTACGCTATTATTGGTGGCATGTCTGCGATTCATCAGTTTTGCCATATTGGAGAGCACAGTATGCTAGGAGGAGGGTCGATTGTAGTTCAAGACGTCCCTCCATACGTTATGGCTCAAGGTAATCACTGTGCTCCTTTTGGTATTAATATCGAAGGTCTAAAACGACGTGGTTTTGATAAACCATCATTGCACGCTATTCGCCGTGCTTATAAAGAGATCTATCGTGAAGGTAAAACATTAGAAGAAGCCAAAGTTGTTATTGCAGAGATGGCAAAAGAGCACTACCCAGTACAAGCTTTTGTTGACTTTTTTGAACGTTCTACGCGAGGAATTATTCGTTAATATGGTAAAACCATTACGAATAGGAATTGTCGCTGGGGAGATTTCCGGCGATATTTTAGGAGCCGGACTAATTAAAGCAATGAAAACTCAGTATCCCGATGCTGAGTTTGTTGGTATTGGCGGGCCGAAAATGATCGAACAGGGGTGTGACTCACTGTTTGATATGGAAGAGTTATCGGTGATGGGTATTGTTGAAGTACTTGGTCGCATACGACGGCTTTTACACGTTAAAGCTGAATTGGTCCGATTTTTTACAGATAATCCACCAGATGTGTTTATTGGAGTGGATGCCCCTGATTTCAATTTACGGTTAGAAAAGACACTAAAACAATCAGGAATAAAAACGGTTCATTATGTCAGTCCGTCAGTGTGGGCATGGCGGCCAAAACGCATCTTTAAGATTGAAGCTGCTACCCATTTGGTATTGGCTTTTTTACCATTTGAGAAAGAATTTTACGATAAATACAAGGTACCTTGTCAATTTGTCGGACACACAATGGCTGACGACATTCCCTTGGTCTCTGATAAGCGAGCAGCGCAAAATACGCTGAACTTAGACTCGAGCAGACGTTGGCTGGCTGTATTGCCAGGCAGTCGTGGTGGCGAGTTAGCACTTATTGCAGAACCGTTTATTCAAACCTGTCAGCGGCTTAAAAAACAGCATCCTGATCTTGGTTTTGTTGTTGCCGCTGTGAATCAAAAGCGTCGAAAGCAGTTTGAATCTATTTGGCAACAAACGGCTCCAGAATTAGACTTTACTATCGTTGATGATACGGCTAGGAATGTCATCACTGCGTCTGATGCTGTTTTGCTTGCTTCAGGAACGGTTGCGCTGGAATGCATGTTAGTAAAACGGCCAATGGTGGTGGGTTATAAGATCAAGCCATTAACGGAGTGGATAGTGAGAAGACTGGTTATTTCAAAGTTTGCCTCATTGCCTAATGTGTTGGCAGGCCGTGAACTTATACCTGAGTTCTTACAAAAAGATTGTACGCCTGAGAAATTAGCTAAACAGGTTAACTTCTATTTGGAATCGGATAATAGTGAGTTAATTGCTGAATTCACTAAGATGCATCAGTGGATTCGTAAAGATGCTGATAATCAAGCAGCAAAAGCCGTATTGGAATTGATTGGAAAAACGTATGAGTAAAGAGCTGCCCCCTTTTGAATACCCTGAGAACTATTCATTGTTTGCCGGAGTGGATGAAGTTGGACGAGGTCCACTCGTCGGTGCTGTCGTCACTGCCGCGGTGATTCTGGATCCAAATAAACCGATTGTTGGATTAACCGATTCAAAAAAATTATCAGAGAAAAAGCGGAATCAACTGTTTGATGAGATAAAAGAGCGTGCTATTGCTTGGTCTTTAGGCCGCTGCGAAGCTGCAGAGATCGATCAGTTAAACATATTACAAGCGACAATGGTGGCGATGCAGAGAGCGATTGCAGGGCTTCACATCCAACCAGATTTTGCGCTTATCGATGGCAATCGCACCCCGGAATTGCCGATGACATCGTTAGCGGTTGTAAAAGGTGACTTACGAGTGGCAGAAATTAGTGCTGCTTCAATTATAGCTAAAGTCACGAGAGATCGGGAGATGGCGTTGTTAGACAGTGAATTTCCTCAATATGGTTTTGCTAAACACAAAGGCTACCCGACTAAAGTTCATGTCGAAGCATTAGAAAAATTTGGTGCTATTGATCAGCACCGTAAAAGCTTTAAACCCGTTAAAAAAGTTCTTGGGCTATTAGATTAAGTTGTAGCAACCCTTCAGCTCAACAAGGTAAGAAAACGTAAATATGTCAGAACCTCGTTTTATACATCTTCGCACACACAGTGACTACTCAATGGTTGATGGCTTATCTAAAGTCAAACCATTAGTAAAAAAAGTTGCTGAACTTGGCATGCCTGCGATGGCACTTACTGATTTCACGAATTTATGTGGTCTGGTTAAGTATTACTATGCAGCTCATGATGCTGGTATTAAACCGATCATTGGTGCTGATTTTATTGTTCAATCTGACGGATTTGGTGATGAGCTAACAAAAATCACGGTGTTAGCAAAAAACAATGCAGGTTATAAAAACTTAACGTTATTGATTTCAGATGCTTACCAACGAGGCCATGTACAACATCAGCCTGTGATTGATAAATCGTGGTTGGTAAAATATCGTGAAGGATTGATTCTGCTATCGGGCGGAAAAAATGGCGATGTAGGTAAAGCGCTTTTAAAGGGGAATCCACTCCTTGTTACTCAATGTGTCGAATTTTATCAGACTCATTTCCCTGATCATTATTATTTAGAATTGTGCCGAACAGAAAGGGAAGATGAAGAGAACTATTTGCATTTTGCGCTGGATTTGGCTGAACAACAACACCTTCCCGTCGTTGCCACTAATGAGGTCTGCTTTTTGCATGAAGAGCAGTTTGATGCTCATGAAATTCGTGTCGCCATTCACGATGGTTTTACTCTGGTGGATCCAAGGCGACCTAAAAATTATAGCCCTAAGCAGTACCTTCGTAGTGAAGCGGAGATGTGTGAACTCTTCTCAGATATTCCTGAAGCTTTGCAAAATAGTGTTGAAATTGCCAAACGATGTAATGTCACCGTTCGTCTTGGTGAGTATTTTTTACCGAATTTTCCCACAGAAGGCATGGAAATAGGTGACTTCTTAGTTAAAAAATCACAAGAGGGGTTAGAGAGACGTTTGGCTTTTCTCTTCCCTGATGAGCAAGTAAGAAAAGAGCGTCGTCCTGAATATGATGATCGCCTTAAAATTGAACTTAAAGTCATCAACCAGATGGGTTTTCCTGGCTACTTTTTGATTGTGATGGAGTTTATTCAGTGGTCTAAAGATAATGATATCCCTGTGGGACCAGGACGAGGGTCCGGTGCCGGCTCTTTGGTAGCCTACGCATTGGATATTACCGATCTAGACCCACTTGAGTATGATCTGCTGTTTGAGAGGTTCTTGAACCCTGAACGTGTATCTATGCCAGATTTCGATGTCGATTTCTGCATGGATAAGCGTGATCAAGTGATTGAGCATGTGGCTGAAATATATGGACGTGATGCGGTATCGCAGATTATTACGTTTGGTACTATGGCAGCAAAAGCGGTGATCAGAGACGTAGGTCGAGTGCTTGGTCACCCTTATGGCTTTGTGGATCGCCTCTCTAAAATGGTGCCGCCTGAGCCTGGCATGACGTTGGCTAAAGCGTTTGAAGTTGAGCCACAGCTGCCTGAAATATATGAACGAGATGAGGAAGTAAAAGCGCTCATCGATATGTGTCGTATCCTAGAAGGTGTGACACGTAATGCTGGTAAACATGCAGGTGGTGTGGTTATTTCACCAACCAAGATTACTGATTTTTCACCGATATATTGTGATGCGGAAGGGCAATTTCCCGTTACCCAGTTTGATAAAAATGATGTCGAAACAGCTGGGTTAATTAAATTCGACTTTTTGGGGTTACGTACCCTTACGATTATTGATTGGGCGTTAGGACTGATTAATCCTAAATTAGAAAAAGAGGGCAAAGATCCGATCAGAATCGAATCGATCCCTTTAAATGATCAGAAATCATTTGATCTGCTGCAACGCTCTGAAACCACCGCGGTATTCCAAGTAGAATCTCGTGGTATGAAAGATCTGATTAAACGCCTTCAACCCGACTGTTTTGAAGATATTATCGCCCTAGTTGCTCTGTTTCGACCCGGTCCACTGCAATCAGGCATGGTAGATAACTTTATCGATCGTAAGCATGGTCGTGAAGAGGTGTCATACCCGGATGAAAAGTGGCAGCATGAGTCGTTAAAAGAGATCTTAGAACCCACCTACGGCATCATACTGTATCAAGAGCAAGTGATGCAGATTGCACAGGTTCTGGCTGGTTATACCCTTGGCGGTGCAGATATGCTGCGTCGTGCCATGGGTAAGAAAAAACCGGAAGAGATGGCCAAACAGCGTACGGTCTTTGAAGAGGGATCCATCAATAATGGTATTGATGGTGAGTTATCAATGAAGATCTTTGACTTAGTAGAGAAATTTGCTGGTTATGGATTTAACAAATCACATTCAGCCGCTTATGCGTTAGTGTCATATCAAACACTGTGGTTAAAAACCCATTACCCGGCAGAATTCATGGCGGCGGTGATGACCGCAGATATGGATAATACGGAGAAAGTCATCACTTTAGTTGATGAGTGTATTCGTATGAAGCTTAAAGTGTTACCACCGGATGTTAATTTTGGTCAGTACCGATTTAATGTTGATGATGAGGGATCGGTCGTTTATGGTATTGGTGCAGTAAAAGGGGTCGGCGAAGGCCCAATTGAGTGCATCATCAATGCTCGAAATCAAGGTGGGCATTTCAGAGATCTGTTTGATTTTTGTGCCCGTATAGACACAAAAAAAGTCAATAAACGGGTGATTGAAAAATTGATTCTAGCAGGTGCTTTGGATCGTTTAGGGCCTCATCGAGCAGCGATGATGGTATCACTTGATGCCGCAGTGAAAGCCGCTGGACAATTTCATCATGCTGAATCGTTTGGTCAAGCGGATATGTTTGGTGTTCTTACCGATGTACCTGAAGAGGTAGAACAAGCTTATGCAGAAGTGCCAAAGTGGCCAGAAAAAGTGTGGCTAGAAGGTGAGAGAGAGACTTTAGGGCTCTACTTAACAGGTCATCCAATTAATGCTTACCTAAAAGAATTAAAACGATATACTACTTGGCGTTTAAATGATGCAACCCCAACTCGTCGTGACCAATCTGTCTCTGTAGCGGGTTTGGTGATCGCAGCAAGGGTGATGACCACCAAGCGTGGCAACCGTATTGGACTGTTAACTCTTGATGACCGATCTGGGCGAATGGAAGTAATGCTGTACTCAGATGCCTTAGATCGATACGCTGAACTGCTTGAAAAAGACAAAATTTTAATCGTATCTGGACAGGTCAGCCTTGATGATTTCAATGGTGGGCTTAAGATGTCAGCCCGCGAGTTACTCGATATCTCTGATGCAAGAGAGAAATACGCTCGTGGTTTAGCGTTATCAGTTACCGAGAAACAAGCAAACAAACAATTTTTTGAGCGTTTCAGTCAGATACTGCAACCTCACCGGGCAGGAACTGTGCCGGTAAATGTATATTATCAGCGAGCAGATGCTCGCGCTAAGTTGGTATTAGGTACGGAGTGGCGAGTTACTCCAACCGATCAACTTATCGATGATTTAAAAGCGCTGCTTGGCGAAGAGCAAGTCGAGCTAGAATTTAACTAGAATATTTAGTTGCTGAGTTTTGCTCAGCATAAACAAAGGATCTTTTGATGAGCCTGAACTTTCTTGAATTTGAACAACCAATTGCTGAACTTGAAGCAAAGATTGAAGCACTGCGTGATGTATCAAGACGTGGAGATGATACCGCTGTAGATTTAGAAAATGAAATCCAGCTGCTAGAACAAAAAAGTTTAGAACTGAAGAAAAAAATCTTCAGCGATTTAGGTGCTTGGCAAGTAGCACAGCTTGCTCGTCACCCTCAACGTCCATATGTATTAGATTACGTTGAGTTGATGTTTACTGAGTTTGATGCACTATCAGGCGATCGTGCCTTTGCAGATGATAAAGCATTAGTGGGTGGTATTGCTCGCTTAGATGGTCGTCCAGTTATGATTATTGGTCATCAAAAAGGTCGCGAAACGAAAGAAAAAGTAATACGCAATTTTGGTATGCCTAAACCGGAAGGTTATCGTAAAGCACTGCGTTTAATGCAAATGGCAGAGCAATTTAAGATGCCGATTGTCACCTTTATTGATACTGCTGGTGCTTATCCTGGTGTTGGCGCTGAAGAACGTGGACAGTCAGAAGCGATAGCCCGTAACTTAAAAGTGATGGCTGGCTTAACGGTTCCAATTATCTGTAATGTCGTTGGTGAAGGTGGCTCTGGTGGTGCATTAGCAATCGGTGTGGGCGATTATGTCAACATGTTGCAATATTCTACTTACGCTGTGATTTCCCCTGAAGGTTGTGCTTCTATTTTATGGCGTGATGCAGATAAAGCACCACAAGCAGCAGAAGCAATGGGATTAACCTCTGGTCGCTTAAAGGAGTTAGGTTTAATTGATTCGATTATCAAAGAGCCTTTAGGTGGTGCGCATCGTGATCCTGCTGAAACGGCATTAAGCCTTAAAGAGTGCATCATTAAGCAGTTAAACGAATTAGAAAGCTTAGATCAAGAAGAGCTAAAAGAGCGTCGTTATAATCGTTTAATGAATTACGGTTATTGCTAATCGCAACCAGAATTAGATACACTTAAAGCGGGCCTCGGTCCGCTTTTTTATTTAATAGCATAAAGGTTTTGAATGTTACTCGATTCGTTTACACAACAATTGAAAGAGATAGCATGCGATAATTGCAGAATTATTTTGGCGTTCAGTGGTGGCGTTGATTCACGAGTCATGCTTGACTTATTGTCCTCTTTTAGCCGCCGTTTTCCAGAGTATCGCTATCTTGCTGCCCATGTTCATCATGGCTTAAGTCAAGAAGCAGATGTATGGCAAGAACAATGTCGTCTCTGGGCTTTAGAGGCTGGAATTGATTTTGTAACGGATAATGTGTCACTGCAGACTGGCTCAAGAGTTAGTATTGAACAAGCAGCAAGAGATGCTCGTTACCTCGCCTTATCTCAATATGTAAAAACAGATGATTTACTGTTAACAGCTCAACATATCGATGACCAACTTGAGACCGTTTTATTAGCGCTTAAACGTGGTAGTGGCCCCTCTGGCTTGTCTGCGATGGCAGCTGCTCGTCCATTTCATGGCGGGACACTGCTGAGACCATTGCTCGGACATAGCCGTAGTGAGATTGAAGCGTATGCAGCTACTCACCAGCTGGATTGGGTGGAAGATAAGAGCAATGACGACAAACGATTTGACCGTAATTTCATTCGTCACGATGTGGTGCCTCAGTTAGTTGAACGTTGGCCTGGGCTTAAAAAATCTGTCGCACGTTCAGCTCAATTGTGTGCAGAGCAAGAGTCATTATTGAATGAGCTTTTGAATGATAAATTGATTGGCTTTATGGGTATTAAGCAACAAATAGACGTGGCCAAATTAGCGCTTGAGAGTGGGCAATGCCGTAACTACTTGCTTAGAAGATGGTGTGCGTTTCATAAAGTATTAATGCCCAGCCGAGTGCAGTTAACTGAAATTTGGAATAACGTTGCTTGTGCTAACCCAAATGCCAATCCTGTTGTGGACATACATAACTATCAGATCAGACGCTATCAGCATTGCCTATACTTAATTAACAAACATAACGATGTGAGTGGTTGGAAGGCCTGTTTAGAGCGCAGTATCGAGTTACCCGATGGTTTAGGTGTATTGACACTCTCTTCGAAGGGTAAGGTTAGAAAACCAACTAAAGGTTTATCTATTCGTACGCCAAAAGAGGGAGAAGAGGTTACCGTTAGATTTAATGTGGAAGGGTTATCTGCGCACCCAAGCAGTAGGGTTCATAGTCGAAAGTTGAAAAAGTTGTACCAAGAGTATGGGGTACCTAGTTGGGAACGTCGTCGTACTCCATTGATCTTTTATGATAATGAGTTAGCCGCGGTTGCTGATCTTTTTGTCTGTAAATCGTTCACCACCGACAATTCTGAACTTGAAATTCAACTTGTGTGGGCTAAATAGAGTAAGATTCATCTGCATAAAATAGAATAAAACAGCATATCAACGGCGCAATAGATGCTGTCGTGCGGTTAAATATAATAACAAAAGCGAATTAATACGTGAGGACGCAATGAAAAAAGTAATTGGATTTACACTGGCATCTCTACTCTTAGCTTCTCCAGCGATGGCCGCTGGTGATGCCGCAGCTGGAAAAACAAAGTCTGCTGTTTGTGCTGCATGTCATGGCGCTGCAGGCGTTGCTATGATTCCGGGCTACCCAAATTTAAAAGGGCAGAATGAGCAATACCTTGCTTCTGCTCTAAAAGCTTATAAAGCAAAAACGCGTACTGGAGGCAATGCATTCGTGATGCAACCTCAAGCGTTAATGTTAAGTGATGCTGATATTGCTAATCTTGCTGCATATTATTCAAGCTTGAAGTAACGGAAAAGCTACTTAATATGATATAAAAAGCACGAAGATTCGTGCTTTTTTGTTATCTATCGTAAGGGAATAATTTATTGGATCTGCAGAGAATATGGTGGATAATGAAAATAGAGAATCTGATTTACCAAAGATTAAGGGATTAAAATGAAAAAGATTGAAGCCATAATAAAGCCATTTAAATTGGATGATGTACGTGAAGCATTAGCTGAAGTAGGTATCACCGGAATGACAGTTTCTGAAGTGAAAGGCTTTGGTCGTCAAAAAGGACATACTGAACTCTACCGTGGTGCTGAATATATGGTGGATTTTTTGCCAAAAGTGAAACTTGAAATCATTGTTGCTGATGAGATGGTAGAGCAGTGCGTGGATTCAATTATTGAAACGGCGCAAACGGGTAAAATCGGCGATGGAAAGATATTTGTATTTGATGTTGAAAGAGTTGTTCGTATTCGAACGGGTGAAGAAGACGAAGAGGCAATTTAATTTGCCGCAACGTTGATATATAAAGAAGAGCGTAAGCTCTTTTTTGGTTTCAGGAGAGGTTGGATGCGTTATAAAAATTCGCTGTTACTATTTGCATTGATTGTTATATCAGCGAGTGCTGTTTTTCAGTGGGTATTTACCGTTCCTAAGCAAGCTCAGTTAATTAATATCGAACCATCGAGTGCATATGGTGGACGTTGTTATCAATCAACCAATAAGCTGGAGATGGCCATCGATGTTGATGATGAAGTGTCATTATTGGTTTGGAATATATATAAACAACAGGGTGATAATTGGGCTGCTGAGCTCTCTCGCTTGAGTAAAAAAGCGCAATTGATTCTTTTACAAGAAACGAGTTTAACATCTGAACTGAAACAATTTATCTCTGAGTCTAGGTTTATTGCCAAATCAGTGCGAGCGTTTGATGCATTTGAGACATCTACAGGTGTGCTTAATTTATCAACCTCACCACCACAATCGATATGCGCTTATATCGATGTTGAACCTTGGCTAACGTTGCCAAAATCAGCGCTACTTGCGTATTACCGTCTTAGCAATAATAGAGTATTAGCGGTGGTTAATATCCATGCAATTAACTTTACGTTCGGGACAAAAGAGTATCAAAAACAGTTAATGCAATTGAGCCAGATTCTTGTTAAACATCAGGGACCAATGATTGTCGCTGGGGATTTTAATAGTTGGAGTGAGAGTCGATTACAGCAATTGAAGAGCAAAATGTCACTATTAGGTCTGATTGACGTTCAATTTACCCCTGACTATCGTCGTCGATTTGTTTTGAACAATATGGCGCTTGATCATGTGTTTTATCGTGGTCTTACCTTAAAAAAAGCAGAAGCACCCCTATCTGATGCTTCTGATCATAATCCGATGTCGGTGGTTTTTGGTATCAATCAGGATTAAACGCTGACTTTTGTTACGTCAACGTAGAGTTTCAATTTTTTCCCCGGACGAATGAGAGAACCACGCTCAATGTTGTTCCATTTCATGATGTCTGAAACGGATACTTTGAATTTAGAAGCAATCTCACTCAGAGAATCACCAGAGCGAATAGTATAGAACACCGGGCGTATAATCGCCCCGGCATTGCTACTTTTCCAGATCACCAATTTTTGGCCGATCTTCAGAGAATCCTTGGGAGCCATGCCATTCCATTTCGCAAGATCGCGATAAGAGATATTGTTATCTCTAGCAATGTTCCACAAGCTTTCACCACTTTTTACGGAATGCGAGGTTTTATACTTTCCCTTAGATTTAGATTGTAGTTTCTCCAGTCTCTGCGGCGCACTCAGTGCATATTGATTGTTTCCTTTTGAGGAGGTGGGAATAAGAATATATCTGCCAACTCGGATACTGTTGCTATCGATGCCATTAGCACTTTTTATAATGTTAGTCGTGGTGTTGTTTTTTACTGCGAGCTGGCTAAGGGTGTCGCCTGATTGCACTTTATAACGAACGATTTTGACGCCCTTACCTTTGTGCTTTGCGACATTACCATTAAAGATATTCACTTTATCAATGGGAAGTAACAGATGATAAGGACCATCCGGTGAGGTTGCCCACTGATTGAATGCAGGGTTGTAGCTTTGCAACTCGTTGATGGACATGTCGGCATATTCAGCCGCAATGGCTAAATCTAGTTGTTCTTTCGGGTTAACCAGTTCTAAGTATGGTTCATTGGCAATGAATGGTAGGTCGACACCATATTTTTCGTGGTTTTTAATCACATCCGCTAATGCCATTAACTTAGGCACATACCCACTGGTCTCTTTTGGCAGAGATAAAGAGAAGAAATCCGTAGGTTTACCCTGTTTTTTGTTGTTTTTGATAGAGCGATATACGCGGCCTTCACCACTATTATAAGAGGCAATAGCATGAGACCAGTTTCCATCAAATTTTTTGTTTAGATACTCCATTAAATCAAGAGCGGCATCGGTTGCTTTAGCTACGTCACGACGACCGTCATACCACCAGTTCTGCTCTAATCCAAAACGCTTACCAGTGCTTGGAATAAATTGCCATAGTCCAGCGGCGCTGCCATGAGAGTAAGCAAAAGGGTCAAATGAACTCTCTACTACCGGAAGTAATGCAAGCTCCATCGGCAAACCCCGTTCTTCAATTTTTTCAGTGATCAAAAACAGAAAGGGCGTTGCTCGATTAGAGACGGTACGTAGATGGCGAGGGTGTTTGATGTACCAGTTTCGATAATATTCAACGAGTTTATGATCTGCAACCGGAAGGTCAAGCTGCATTGCAATGCGATCCCATAGATCGGCTTGCTGCTGTGGAGAGATAATCAGCGGTAAACTGACCGTTTGAATAAAATCGAGATCTTCGGTGTGTTCAATAACATCACTAGAGGAGGAGGCCGCTTTGGTTATCTGCTGCGAAACCGTTTGGGTTTTTTCAGACGTGGATTGAGGTTTATTCTCTTTTGGCGTCAATTGACAGCCAGCAAGAAGAAAAACAGCGGCAAGATAGATTTTTAATTTTAATAACAAAACTTTTAACACCAAAACAATTATATTTAGGGGGCAGATAATACTTGGCTTAATAGGGCCGTGACAAGTGCACAGGTCAAAATTCGTTCTTCCAGTTCCTAAGATATCGAAAAACCTCTAGTGATGAGAGGGGAGATTGAACTTTATCTCTTAGGTTACACAGTAAGTCTTCCTGTTTGACGCGAAGAAATGGGTTGATGAGTTTCTCAAATCCGATCGTGGTTGGTAAAGTGCTTTGTGAGTTTTTTCTAAGCGATAAAACCTGTTTTTGGTATTCGATAAGATTCTGATTTTGAGGCTCTACTGCAATAGCAAACTCAACATTAGCAGCAGTATATTCATGAGCGCAAAATACGTTTGTTTTATTTGGCAAATTCATTAATGTGTTCAGTGATGCATGCATTTGTTCGGCACTGCCACCTAACAAACGACCACAACCCGCTGAGAAAAGAACATCGCCACAAAACAGGTTTCCCTCATTAAGGTAACCAATATGTTCTAGGGTATGACCTGGAAGTGAGAGTATTGAAAATTCGGATCCTAATAGTGATAGGGTTTCAGTATGAGTGACCGTGTGAGTTAAATTCGTTAGAGAGGGGCACTTAGGACCGATAATATCGATGTTTGGGTAGTGTTTGAGCAGCGTAGGAATACCATCAATATGATCATAATGATGGTGAGTGACTATAATAGCATCTAGGATCATTTCATTATTAGTAATATAGTCAATAACAGGCTGACTAACACCGGGATCAACAACGATACAGTGGTTCTCATTATTGTGCACCAACCAGATGTAATTATCGTTCATTACAGGTATGCTTTTGACAGATAGCATAATTTAGCTCCATTGAATTAGAGAGTGGTTGCATTGATTAAACCTGCACGAATTAATCACACCGTTGAAAAACCTTATTCGTGGCAACAGATCACGAATGGAGAGTGGATTGCAGAGTTGCTTCAGTCTCGTATTGATGAATGGTCCCCAAAACTGTTTGGTTATCATATGCTGAAACTGGGGGGATTAAGCTCTGAACTTGCTACCCATCAGTGTAATATTAAACACCAAGTTTGTCTTGATGACAAAAATGAATTGAAAAACATCATTGGCGACCCTCTTAACCTCCCTTTTAAAGAAAAAATGTTTGACGCTTGTTTGTTGATCCATCAATTAGATTATTGCAGTGATCCACACCAGTTATTAAGAGAGGCTGATCGCGTGTTAATCAATGATGGTTATCTGATCATCAGTGGCTTTAATCCTTTTAGTGCCATTGGCGTTGCTAGCTTGTTGCCATGGAGAAAAAATAACCTTCCATGGAGTGGACGAATGTTCACCACCTTTAGAGTGAAAGACTGGTTAAGCCTGCTCAATTACGAAGTTGTGCATCAAGAGAATTTTGCCGTAATGCCGCTAACTAAGCACAAAACGTGCTGGACTTGGTTAGAGAATCAGTTAGGTGTGTGCGGATCTTCCGTTGGCGGTCTCTATTTTATCGTGGCAAGAAAACGGACTTACCCTTTGAACCCAATCAAGAAAGCGTGGAGCCGAAAACGGTCTTTCTCTCCTGTTTCGGTTAATTATCGCACCGGACACTCTTTAAAGTGGAAAGAGAAGCTTAAAATGGGTGATTAACTGTTATTATTGCTTAACTCACTTTATTTAACGCTGATTTAATCGTTCTTATGACTTCAAATAATAGCCAAAGCAATCGCATCATTGTTCTCGATACTGAAACAACAGGTATGAACCAAGAGGGTGGCCCTGTTTGGGAAGGACACCGTATTATTGAGATTGGCGCTGTGGAGATCGTTGATCGAAAATTAACGGGTAACCACTTTCATGTCTACATCAAACCTGACCGATTAATTGATTCTGCTGCGATTAATGTTCACGGTATCACTGATGAGTTTTTAGTTGATAAACCTATGTATCGAGAGGTACATAAAGAGTTTCTTGAGTTTATTAAAGGGGCTGAGTTAGTTGCTCATAACGCTCCCTTTGATGTCGGGTTTATGGATTATGAGTTTAGTAAGCTTAATGTCTCGATAGGAAAAACCGCTGAATACTGCAAGATTACTGATACCTTGGGTATGGCAAAAAAGCTGTTTCCAGGAAAACGAAATAACTTAGACATTCTTTGTGATCGTTATGGTATTGATAACTCTCATCGAACTCTGCACGGCGCTCTGCTTGATGCGGAGATTCTAGCTGACGTTTATCTGTTAATGACCGGTGGTCAAACTTTAATGCGTTTCGGTGATTCACCAAACGGGTCCGGTGATGAAAATCAGATAAAAAGAGTGATTAAAAGAGACAAAGGGTTAAAGATTATTCATGCGTCAGCCGATGAAATAGAAGCGCATGAGTCGCGTTTGGACATCGTGGAAAAAAGTGGCCCTAGTTTATGGCGTCAATCTGTTAAGTAAAGGGGTGTGTA
>JAESQY010000091.1 GCA_016764915.1 Aliivibrio sp.
ATGAAAGGAGTTAAATTAACGTAATGATTGTATATACGGTAGGTACATTTGATCTACTACATGTAGGGCATATTGCTTTATTAGAATACTGTAGAACATTAGGTGATACAGTTGCGGTTGGGGTGGCCTCTGATGAGGTCGTGAATTCTTATAAACCAAATGTGCCTGTTATTCCACTCGAAGAGAGAATGGAAATGTTAAGAGCACTACGATGCGTTGATATTGTACGTCCTTACCACGAACTTGAATATGTATCCGGTTGCAAAGAATTGAAGCCTGATATTTTTGTAATTGGAGAGGACTGGGGGAATAAGCCACATAATCTTGATGTGGAGACTTATTTACAGGAAACGGGTGGTAAAATCATGCAGGTTAGGTATAACCCAAAAACATCATCCACAAAAATAAAACAAAACGTCATGGCTCAATTTCATAGAGGAAAATACCTCACACAAGAAATTTGACGACATCTAACGTAAGCACTGATGTATTTGACTTTACATCAGTGCCCAAAACGACCCATTCTATGCCCAACAACATTCCTTTATAATTCCCTGTATCCCCTAAGCCACGTTGGATTGCTGGCGCAAGAAAAATCCCCCTAATTTTATCTCGTAAATCTATTAAAGCCTGTTTCATTATTTTGATCCTTTTCAGTTAAGAGTTTTGAAGAGGCAAAAGAATGTCATAATTTTCAGGTCAGCATAATTGTGGCAGAATACCTAAAATGACTTCGACAAGTGACGTTTTTGGGTTAAAACTTACGCTATAACCACAGATTTTGACCTTTTCCGCCATTTCTGGCAAGAAAATTTACAAAAAATGGGAGCGATAGGTGCTTACAGAGGATAAATGGCAGTTCTGGATTACTCGAGTGACTTGACTTTATGTATATTTTTCAATAAGATAAGTACAATTGAAACCGCGTGTCAATAATCTGTAAAAATATATGGTCAAATCCAAAGCTACTAAACCCACTGAAAAGCTTCATATAATACCAAGTGATAAGCCTGGTAAGCACATGGTCACCATCACCAAACGTGAGTTAGCAAGTGGCCCTTGCTATTACGCCAGAATTAAACTCCTTAGACCTGAACTGGCAAATGGCAAACCTTACATAAACCGCACCCTAAACACTTCTGATAAAACAGTTGCCATCAGGCTCGCCAATGACATTTACACAGACCTGTACCACAAACAACAGGAAGGCCGAACCCTAGTTGACCTAACTGTCTCTCAAGCGATTGATCAATATATGACTTGGTATAGAGAGGGCTACGATGCTGAGGTTAGTGGATTTTCTAAACCAATGCTGAAGAATTTTGAGAAGAGTATAGAAAAATACTGGAAAGAATATATCGGCAATAAACCACTGAACCACATCACTCACCAGCATATTACAGACTATGAAATATGGCGCAAAGGCTGGGCAAAAAACCCTACCTTTAAGAACATTAAAAATAAAAGTCGTCATGGCAATCATAAGAGGACAATTGCCAACCGCACATTAGTGTGGGAACTCAATGCCTTCAAACAATGCTTACGCTGGTGCTCTGAACGTCACCTTTATAAGGGCCATGCTTACCTATGGAAGGCTGGCAAAAGGCTTTTAGAACGCGAAAGACGCGCTGCCCTGTCAAGAGGTCAATGGGAAACGTTATGGCGATATATGCGAAAACCCGAGTTTCGCAATAAGGGAAAACACAAAAATGACAAAAAACTATTACGGCACCGTAACTTGTTACGAGCCTATATTCTTTTTATGGGCAACACCGGAATGCGCGTAGGTGAGGCGAGAAACCTCAAGTGGGGCGACATTGAACCACGCCGCAACAAACGAATGGATGAAGTACCAATCATCACTATTCAAAAAGAATTTTCAAAAGTTCGCAAAAAAAGACGTGTCATTGGCAGACGTACCGCGCTGGAGGCAATTGAACGCTGGAAGAAATTCCTTGTAGATACAGGTGAAGGATGGGCAGGAGACACCTTTATTTTCTGCAATCCAGTAGGCGAAACCATTAATCATTTTAGGGAAAGCTTTAAGGCCGTTATAGAAGAAGCTGGCCTTGACATTGACAGCTCGGGCAGACCGACCAACTTCACACCATACAGTCTGCGCCACACTTATATCACTCTTCGTATTCAAAAGGCTGAAGATATGACCATTTATAATCTGGCGAAAAATTGTGGCACCTCCGTTCAAATGATCCAGCAATTTTATGATGATAGTGATACGACAGACTTTATTGACGAAATGACCCTGTAAAGTAGTTCATAGTATGAAGTAGAACCTTTCAATCAAGCCTAACTTTCTTGCTCACGTAATCCATAACGTATTTCTAGTATATAGATGCTCTGGCAAAATTGCACAGATGCTTGAGTATAAAATGATTTGGCCAAATCTTGGGCCTCTTGCCCTGATCTTGGGCTTATAATTTGTAAGGCAGTAGGATGAGCAAACTTAGAAAGCTGTTTGTTTGCGCATAAGAACAATTTTTCTAGGCCAACTTCTTTGGCAGCTTTATGAACACTAGTGAACCTCTGCTCAATATCATGCACATTTTGTTTTGCCGCATTTTGCTTAAGCTCTGCCCTTGCAGTAATTGTACTTTCCTTATCTATTCCCATCTCAAGGTTTTTCTTTAATAAGTCATCGCCATCACGACCAACATCACTATAAAAAATATGAGCATTTTCAGCCGACTGAAAACAAAATGCTGTCCATATACCTACCTCCAGTAAATTTCGGGAGTAATATGCAATCACGGGCAAATCATCGTCTTCGTTCTTTGCAATAAGCTTCTTTAATTTTAAAAAATCATGAAAATTCCTATAGGCCAAGCCAGAAAACACTTTTTCAAGCCAATAATTTTCATCACTTGCCTTTTGACAAAACTCTACAACTTTTTTGTTTAAGTCTTCATGTCTACTTGATGTAGAGACGCTTACAGCTTCATTTATTAAATCATCTATGTCAGACATTTTAGTGCTCACTTACATCAAATATAATCATAAGCAAGGGTAGAATAAAATACATCTTTTGGCGATAGCAAAGAAAACCCGCTCAACAAATTAATGCTAAACGGGTTGGCTCACACGTGTCAGAGCGTACTTTGAACTTATTTTTTGGCAGCACCAAACTTGGCGGCACCTTTAATCAATGTATCAAGTTCGCCAGCTTTAACGGCCTCAATCAGTTTTTCAAATGTTGGGATTAACTTTTTTCGCTCGCCCACAATGATGGACTGTTTACCCTTGGCTAGTTCTAACCTTTTATTGCCGTATTTCATGACGATATAAAAGGCCCCGTTTAAATCCCGAAAATACCATGGGCGCGTCTTAACAGAAACGTCCCTACGAGTGCGTTCTTTAGTTTCAGGGTGCATGACTGTACGAACAGCGAGAAAGGTGCTTATCTCGCCCTTATCCTCAGCTTCTACAGCTTTTATTTGTCGTTCTAAGTTAATGATGAGTTTCTCGCGCTTACGGGCAATCGGGTCAGTGATTGTTTTGGCACGGGTTTCAGTGGACAGGGTAAGTGAATTTAAAATGGACATGGACTTTCCTTTGGTTGTTTTGGTGTCCATCCGACCTAATGGCTTCAACCTGTGTGTCGACCAGAAACAGACATTTCCCTCAATCAACGTCTCTTCTATTTTTATCTGGAATTTCCCTAATATCAGCCGACAGGTGGCTGTGTTCTAACTATACACGTTGAATATTAACGCTGTGAGAAAGTTGGAATGCCTCAAGTTCTGCAAAGAAAAGAGCCGATTTTATATATTATTGAAAATGAGCCGGAACTGTTAAGCGGCTTGAAAGCTTTCTTTGAGCCACAGCCGATTAACATGCACTATTACATCCACCCGCAAGCCTTTCTAAATTCCTACGACCCCTCTGGCCCCGGCTGTGTTTTAGCCGATCTTACGTTGCAAGGTATAAACAGCAATGAATTACATCTTATTCTCAGTGAACAAGCACTCTGTTTGCCGTTAGTTCTGATGGCAAGCTTGCGGGATTTACCCGCCCATACAGATATGCTTAATCAAGGCATATATGCTTTTTTGGAAAAGCCACTGCACAGCGCGGTTCTGCTTGGTACCATCAAAAGTGCTTTTGAATATAGCCAGAAAATGCGGGGGTATGTTGAGCATATTGAAAAGCTGACAAGCAGAGAAAAAGAAGTATTTAACTTAATCGTTACTGGTCATACCAACAAGATTATCGCTGAAATGCTGATGGTGACAGATAAAACCATCGAAGCCCATCGCTCCCGCATCATGCATAAGCTAAAAGCAAGGGCACTGGCAGACCTGATTGCCCTCAATTCAGATTTAAAAGGACGGTTTTTATGATTGCTATTATCTTAAGCCTCATGCTGTCTGCTCAGGACACACGCCCCTTTGATTATAAACCCGCTATTGGTTGTAAGATGGTGCAGGCTCCTAAGGGCTGGGAGATTGAATGCCCACCAGTAAGAGACGAAGAGCGCAGAGCCTATATGTTAAAACGCAAAGCACCGAAACTGCCCGGTCATGCCAGTGATGCCAAACGAAAAGAGCCAATTGAGCCGCCCGTAAAAGAAGAGATCAGGTCTTATGTCTTGGAAGATTACCCAAGCCGTTGTCGCCCAGCCCGTATCAAATTTTCGGACCGTAGCGGTCAATTCATTGCTTTTCTACGGCGAGAGCGTAACAGCAGTGCGGCTAATAGCTTAACGAATGAAGCAGCCTATAGTGTTGAGCAATTGATCCGCAGTTATATCACTGCCATTGACAGGGAAGCTGTCGCCAAGTTCCGGTACAGCAAACGCGGCGGTGACGGTGACGCCATTTGCACCGCCCACTTTGAATTTGGTACTGCCGAAATAAAACACATTGGACAACTGATTATTGATGAGCTTAACAAAGGCAATCAAGACCTCACAGGCACAGGATTAAATCCTTATGCCTATGAGACGAATAGGTGAACTAATATGCAACATTAGCCTTATTGGAAAACAGAATATTTTAATCTTTATTATTTACATTCAAATGAGTTCCCCCATCCGCCGATATTGCCGCTAGGGAACTTGTAAAGCGCCATCATTGGGCAACTTTTGACACCCTTTGGCGTATCAATATTTAGAAAACACTTATCCTTAAAATAGCCACCGGTTCCCCATTGGTTTCGCCCCGGCAAAACATTTATATCGTTGATGCTAATCTTATATTTTTTAGAAAAATCTCTCGCAAAATTTGCATTAACCGTTGTTGCCTTAGCGCAATTATCTTCGGTCATCTCGAGTTCAATAGTTATATCGTCCGCAACGGCAAGATTAGTCAGTGCCGATATAATTGTTACTAATACCAGTTTCTTCATTTTAGTTCCTTTCAAATAAATTAATCTGTCATTCGACAGCATATTCAGATTTGAAGTCGAGCGGTATTAGGGAAATACCAGAACGAATTTTTAGACATTAAAGCAACTGTTGAGCTTTTATGAGAAAGAGTTTCAGTGTTTTCAATAGGATAGAATTTGGGTTTTGTTAAAACGTACCCTTGTATTATCCGCTCTCTTTTGGCACATTCTTTACAACCAGTTCATAGTATGAACTACCTAACTCAAATGCAGAAATTACGATGGCGCAGAAAACAGTTCAATTATCATGTTTTGGCTTGAAGCTGGAAATCGGCGGGGAGCCTGTGCGCGTGTCTGGTGCTGACAACAAATATTTCCGCAATATGTGTATTGTATTTCTTGGCCGACACTTCCCTGACGCGCTATGGCACTTCTTCCCCAAGATAAGAGGGCCTTGGCTATGGGGAACATGCGCTGATAAAGACGGTCTAAAGAAGTTCTTCGCCGAAAATTGTGCCCTACGCATGAAAGAAAACGGTGACATTGAAATTTTCATTACTACTGAGGTTTCTGAGATCGTCTTCACGCCCGACCGCAAAAAACGCATGTATGCGCAAGAAATAGATATAAAGGCCAAAAAGTCAGCTTATGGCATAAAACTGCCCTACCCCATCGAAATGACAGATGCTGAATATAGCAAGTTCAGAAATGCTTGCCTTGATTTTATCAATGAGTGCGAACCTGAACGCTTCGCCGCGTCCTTCGATAACATCAGCAAATCTTCAAAATACGGTAAGGTCATCGACAAGGACTTCCAAAAAACCAACGCACAGAACTATCACCTGACATACAGTGATGATGAAGATATCTATATCAATGAAAACAGCACAGATAAGAACACATTAGTTCATAGTATTAAGCCGTAACAACATCTGCAAAATGGCCTATTCTAAAAAACATCCTAAAGTTGAAGATTAATTAACCATGGGCGAGTTAAAACAATTCATTAATCAATTTAATGGGAGGCCTGAATGGCAAAAAATGTAAAACGTTGGTATGGTGTTGGTAGTGATGAAACTTTATTTTCTGGTAATCATAAAGAAATAAGTGCGTTTCGCAATGCATGTCACCGCGCTGTTGAAACAGACGATATAATCAATCATAAATATCACTTTCCAAAGAAAAAAGGCAACGGCAAAGTATTTGGAGGCTGTTACAAAATTGATAAATTCAAAGCAGAAACGGGCCGACATTATAATTTTAAAAAAGACGGTAATAATGTTTTTCTTTGCCGTAACAAAGGGGCCGAAATTCTTGTCCACCCAACCGAGCAATCCTAAAGAATAATAGGGAATTGGTGGTTGGTCCCCGTAATTTGACACGAGGCATAAATAGGATTTGAGAACAATCCAAAAAGGAAAATATTTATGTCAAACTCAATCAATCTGAAACCAACCACCTTTCCCCGTATATTTATTAATCAAACTGATATTCAACGTATTCAAAACCACGACCGCATCATATGGCGCAGTGAAAACCAACCCATATGGCCGACAAAGAAAATCTTCTATAATGACGATGACCATACGCGCCGTAAGTTGTTTATTCGCGCAACGACTTCGCCTTTAGCTTCACCAGAAGTACAAGATATTGGCGCTGACTTATTCTATTGCGGAACCAATGGTTATTTTTGCAATAGCCCTTTGTGCAATCATTGCCGCACCAAATATCAAGACCGCTACCAAAAAAAGATACTTGATATCTTTAATGGCTATAATTCAAACGACCTCTACTGGCTCACAATCATTGATGACCTGACTTATGACCCGATTAATTATGTACCTAACTGGAAACGCCGATTTAAAGACCGTATCAAGGATAATATGACGTCAATCTTTGGCAAAACCGCTAAGCTATATGGCGCACTTGAAATTGATGCAAAACAAACCAGTAAGATAGTAGCCAATCAAAAGGCATATGACCTGCTCAATGAATACGG
>JAESQY010000092.1 GCA_016764915.1 Aliivibrio sp.
AAAAGGTATGTTAGCGAAAACTGCCGGTGTTATTGCACTCGGTTTTGGTATCGATAAAATAGCCAAAGGCATGTATCAAGGTATTGACGCCTTTCAAGGTTATCGCGGCCAGTTAAAAACTATTACCGGTGATTTTGATTCGGCCAGCGCTGAATTAGATCGCTTAATTCAATTATCAAAAGAAACCCCCTTTACCTTAAAACAGTCGGTTGAAGGCTTTGCCAAATTAACTAACTTAGGCTTAGATCCTAGCCGAAAAAGTATGATCAGTTATGGCAATACCGCTTCGGCTATGGGTAAAGATTTAATGCAAATGATCGAGGCGGTTGCCGATGCCTCGACCAACGAATTTGAACGCTTAAAAGAATTTGGTATTAAAGCTAAACAACAAGGCGATAAAGTTACCTTTACCTTTCGTGGTGTAGCGACCACCGTAAAAAAAGATGCCGCCAGTATTCAACAGTACTTGATCAACTTAGGTAATACCCAATTTGCGGGGGCAATGAATGACCAAATGGGTCGTTTAAGCACTAAAAGCAGTAATTTACAAACCGCTATTGCGCAACTTTATGATGAAATTGGAAAATTGGGCGCGGCTGATACGATGAATGCTACAATTGATAGTATTACCAGTAGTGTAAATGGCTTAAAGGAATATTTACCCGAATTAATAGGATTGCTTTCTACATTAACCAACATTATTGCCGTAGGTGGTGGGTTATATTTAGGCAACGCAGCATTGGCAACCATAATTCCGATCATAACGGGGGCAACAAAAGGATATACATTAGCATCGTTACGTTTGCAAGCCGCTTTAATTTTAGCAACCATAAAACAAAAATTTTTCAATTCCATATTATTTAAGTCTATATCATCACTAAATAAGTTAACAGTTGCTTCATTTGCTTTATTCGCGGCTTACGCTGGTTGGGAGTTAGGTAGCTATTTCAGTGAGCAATTTGTCGACGTTCGCGTCGCTGGATTAGCTTTTGTTGGCGTGATGGAAACAGGATTAGTTAACTTATCTTATGCGTTTTCTGCCGTTGCACCTAAAGCCAAACAAATATGGGGCGAGTTAACGTCATGGTTACAAAATAAATTAGGATCGTTATATAACTTAATTGGCGACGGTTTGGCCAAAATTGGTGCTGATGATATGGCGCAAAATTATCATGCTTTCGCACAAAGTTTGGCTGGTAGTAGCGACGCAGCAAAAGCAGCAACACAAGAGTTAACTAAGCTTGAAGAACAACGAAAAAAAGAAATAGCTTTAGTTGATCAAACCATTATTAGCTTAATTCAACATGAGTATGCATTAAAAAATAATACAACATCTATCAAACTAAATACAAAAAAGAAAACACAAAAAACAGCCGCTACTGTTAAAGAACTATCCACCAACCAAAAACTCATTGTGTCACTCGGTAAAGAATTAGCGATGTCGCAATTAACGGCCAAGCAAAAACTGCTCAACACTAATTTAAGTAAATTGTCAGCTGAAGCTACTCAAGCCGAACGTGATCAAATTATTGCCTTAACCGAAGAATTAATTAAACAGCAACAGCTACAAGAAGATAATCAATTTTTAGATAATATGATCAATGGTGCTAATGACTTTAGTAATGCTTGGTCAAGCGCGGGTAATGTGATCATAGATACCTTTGGCAGCATTGGCCAGCAACTTGATAAACTATCAAAACAGCAAAGTACTTACGCTAAAGAGCAATTAAAATTAGCAAAATTAAAACAACAATACGCGGATGATCCTAAGCAACTAGCCAAAATAGGTAAAGCGGAAGAAAAACTCGCGTTTACCCGCACCAGTGCCAATTTATCTAGTTATGCCGCTATTACTGGCGCAGCAAGTAAAATGTTTAGCGAAAACTCTAAAGCGCGTAAAGCCATGCATGCCATGGAGCAAGTATTTACCGTAGCCGAAGTCGCCCTTGCCATGCAACGTGCGGTTGCTAATGCCATTGCTAGTATTGCCAATCAAGGTAATGGCGATCCTTACAGCGCTTTTGCCCGTATTGCTGCCATGGCGGCAATTATGGCAGGCCTTGGTATTGCGGTGTCTGGCGGTGGTGGCAATGCCCCCAGCAGCAGTGCAACCCGTCAACAAAACCAAGGTACAGGCACGGTTTTAGGCAGTGACGATAAATCGCAATCAATACTTAATGCCTTTGACAGAATCGAATCGTTAGAGCTTGACCAATACGCAGAGCTGCGCCAAATGAACGGTACACTACGCGATTTAAATAATAATATTACTCATTTAGCGGTAAGTTTAGTGCGCGGTTACGGTAAGTTTGATGGGTCGAGTTACGGGGGGGAATTAGGCAGCAAAAGTACCACCACAAAATTTGAAGAATTATTGATCGGTGGTGTGTTTGGGCAAGTGGCCAAAGCACTCGATCCAACCGGTATTATCGGCAAAATATTCAGCAGCTTTTCCAGTAAGAAAAAAAGTTTAATCGATAGTGGCATTAGTATTGTTGCACAAACCTTGGGGCAAGTTATTAACTCAGGTGTTTTACAAGCCAAAGCGTTTTTTGACATAAAAACCAAGAAAAAAAGCTTTTGGGGTTTATCAAGTAGCACTAAATATAATACCGAATATCAAAGTATCGACGCACAATTACAACGTGAATTTGCGCTGATTTTTACTAACATTGGTGATTCAATTAATGCGGCGGTTGATGTGCTGGGGTTAGACGTTACGCGCAACTTAGCCAACTTTGTTATTGACCTGCCCAATATTAGTTTTAAAGATATGAGCGGCGAGCAAATTCAAAAAGAATTAGAGGCCATGTTTAGCCAACAGGCTGATATGATGGCGACTTATTTAGTGCCAAGTATTGGTGACTTTCAACAAGCGGGTGAAGGCTTGTACGAAACGCTTATTCGTGTTGCCCAAGAGCAAGTAGTATTTAACCAGGTACTTGAATTAACCGCGCAATCGTTAAACAGTTTAGATGCTTATGCACAAATTGAAGTTGCCCAAAGCATTATTGAATTTGCCGGTTCAATTGAAGCCCTGCAAAGTGCCGCGAATACCTATTTAAACGAATTTTTTAGTGATGCTGAGCAGTTCGATTTTTTATCAACACAATTAAACTCGCAGTTTAGCGAACTAAATATTAACTTGCCGAAAACCCGAGATGGTTTTAAAAATTTACTTGGCTCGCTAGATTTAACGGTTGAAAGTGATCAACGTTTATATGCGGCATTAATGCTATTAATTCCACAGCTCGACAGTTATTACGACGCCCTAGAGCAACAACGTAAAAAAGCTGAAGAGGCCGCCAAAGCAGAACGGCAATTAGCCGATGATAGACGTGCCTTTACCGTTGATTTAAAGCAACAGCTTGCCAGCTTTGACATGTCGTCGCTTGAATTAGCCGTGCGCGACGTTAACAACTGGCGCGATAATGCCATTGCCAGCGCTAAAGACTTTGTCGGTATGGATTTTAGTTTAATTGAAAAAATTGCCGGTAAAAAACGTGAAAAAATAGTTGAAGACACCTTAAAGCAAATTATTAGTACCAGTGAAAATAAAATGACTCAGCTGGTGAGTAATTTTGACAATAACGTTAATGCTATTACCAATACACTTGAGCAATTAACTAGCGCAATAAAAAGCACCAGTTTAAGCATTGGTGAGGCAATTTTAACGATTCAAAAAACATTACCCAGTTTTGACGGCGTGGCGTTTTTTGGTGGTAAAGCGAGCAGCTTACGGGGGCAATTAGGCAGTGGTAGTGCGAGCTCACAATTAAACGTTATTGAGCAATTAAAAGCCGCCATTGTTGAGCGTTACAATGCCGAGCTAACGGCCATTACTAGGGTACAAACCTTGGGTGATGAACGCTATCAAACTGAGCTAGATAGTTATCAAACCCAACTTGATGCGGTGAACAGTTTACGTGATGCCGCCATTAGCTTGAAAAAAGCGGCCAGCGATTTACTGGTGGGCGACTTGTCACCACTAACCATGAGTCAGCAATTAAGCGAGGCACAAGCACAATTTAATCGCGTAGTCGCTAAGGCCAAAGGTGGCGATGTAAATGCTTATAACGATTTACAAAGTAGTGGCAGCAATTATCTGAAGGTAGCCCAACAATACGATCCAGCAAATTACCAAGGCATTTTTGATAGTGTTTATGGCACGTTTAATAACTTAGGTAATAAAACCTTTAGCGATCCAACCGCACCATTACCTAACCCAGCAACAACCGCTTATCAACAACAAAGTGAGCAATTGGCGCAGCGCACCATTAGCGAATTACAAAACTTACAAGCGCTAACGCAGACGTTAACCGTAACAGCCACACAAGAATACAATAATGCCTTTGCTGAGCTGCAAAACCAATTTACCAGCGACAGCAGCGCTATTATTACGACCATGCAAAACAGTATTGGTGAATTACGTGATTTACTGCCCGTTGAAACCGATAAAATGCTTGAAAAAATGCAACAGCAAATTGACGCTATTTTTGACATGCGTAATGCGGTGGTTAGTTCGGTTGATGCGCTTGAGTTGAACATACCTGATCCAGCGCCGATCAACATTGAAATTCCACCGATGGAAATTCCACCGTGGTTTAAAAAACTCCCCATTGAAATAACTTATCCGCCGTTACCGCCCATTTACGATCCTGAAACCGGTGGTATTTTCAATGAAGATCCTAAACCTGAGCCGAAGCAAATAGAGCAGCTTAAAAAAATAAATGACAACTTAGCCGCCCAAGGCAAAATATTGCAAAAAACACAACAAGCGAATGAATTACAAGCCAAGCGTTTAGACAAGTTAGATCGTAGTTTTAATAGTTTAAGTAAAAAGCTTAACGATGTGAATAACGAGCTACTCGATAAAATAGATAAAGGGGCAGCGTAATGGCCTTTAACCCTTTGTTCAACTTTACTGATTGGCTCAATTCGCCAGGGCTTTTTCGTACCGTGTTAGTTGAAATAAGTTACCGCCTGCAAGGCGTAGCAAAAAAACTGTATGTGAGTAATGCGGCTTATATCAGTAGCGGCACTGACACCCCAGCGTACCAAGCTTATGATGCGTTAGTGGTTGGCGAATTAAGTTTTGATCGCCAACTCAGTGAAGTGTTTACCGGTGCTAGTCGTTATCAATTATCAACCATTGAATTATTGCCATTTGAGCAAGTGAATGATCTTTTAACCAGTGCAACAACAAATCAGCAAATTCGCATTTTACTGGGGGATAAAGACCAACCGCTGACTGATTTTAGCGTGATAGTAGATGCGTTAATTAGCGATGTTTTACCCAAAGATGATCGTGTGGTGGTAAAAATCAAAGATAAAGCGAAAGCGTTAGCGGTGCCGTATTTAACGAGCTATTACAACGCTGGTGTAGCAAAAGACACCTTAAAACCTTGCTGTTTAGGCCGTTGTTTTAATATGTCGCCCGTATTAATTGATGATTTTAATCATGTCTATCAGTTTAATAACGCACCGAGTCAAGCGGTAACCGCAGTACGTTTTAATGGTGCGCTGGTTAATGCAATTAATTATGTGGTTGATTTAACCTTATCGACGATCACTTTTTCAATTAAGCCGCAAGGCGTGGTGACCTGTGATGTTGATGGCACAGTAAACGCCACTACTTGGCTACAAACCGCCAGTGAGTTGCTCAGTTATATTGCACCCGGTGCAAATATTACCGGGCTACCTAATTATTTACTGGGGCTTTATATTAAGAGTGAACGGACTGTTTCAAGCCTACTTGATGAACTATGCGCCAGTGTTGGCGGCTATTGGTTTTATGACCGAACAGGTTTGTTAATTGTTAAGCAGTTTAACGGTACCTCAAACACCAACGGCGCAAATAAAGATTTTGACTTAACTGAGGAACAAAATCTGTTATTAAGCCGCAGCCCACAACGAAAAATAGTGCCAGTGGCGCAAATGTCACTGCAATATCAGCGCAATTTTACCCCGCTGCAAAACGTCGCCGCCGTGGTGTTTGATACCAATTTAGCGCTAGCGCAGCAATTACAACAAGTGGCGAGCAAGGTTCAACAATTAAATACGGTCACCAAAACTAATTATCCCGCGTCGTTAGTGCTCGATAACGTGGCTAGTTTGCTGGTTAACCAAATTGATGCGGTAACCGAAATTAATCGCCGCCTAACCTTGCGCAATAAACCACGTTTTATTTATCAAACCGAGCAATTAGCCGGTGCGTTGCAATTTAAACTCGGTGATGAATTGTACTTAGAAACCGCTGGTTTAAATGGCGTTGAAGCACTCGTTACACGACTTAATGAAAATATAAGTACAGGTATTACGAAAGTGGAGTTTTGGCAATGACGTGCATGGATGCACTAACGTCGCAATTACAGGGATGTAAAAGCGCGACGACACGAGTTAAACGCAAACAAGATCAACAACAGAGTTATGCTATATGACCACTAACAATATCAAAATGATTTTAGAAAACTACGGTGATAGTGCTACTTTGTCATTAGTCACTGGGGCTGAAATTGCCACGCTGCCGCTTATTAACGTGCAAAAATACAATAACTCGCGCAAGTTTGGCAGTACTGATAAAGCACAACTTCAAATTAAAATAGATCTAGCCAAAATACAGCCAATAAGTGGTTTAGTGTTGTGGGATCATAACTTATCA
>JAESQY010000093.1 GCA_016764915.1 Aliivibrio sp.
ATTAAGCCTTTACCTTGTGTTTCACGTACTGCGCTACAGAGGTTGGTTTTGCCAGATGTACAGAACTTACACTTGCCACACTCAGCGGTGTAAAGCGGGATAACGTGATCGCCAACGGATACACTGGTAACGCCTTCACCGATCTGCTCAACAATACCGCCGCCTTCGTGACCTAAGATTACAGGGAAGATGCCTTCAGGATCTTGGCCCGACATAGTAAATGCGTCGGTATGACACACACCTGTTGCCACGATACGAACTAAGACTTCGCCTTTACGCGGTAGCATTACGTCCACTTCTTCAACAGAAAGCGGTTGGTTTGGACCCCAAGCAATAGCAGCTTTTGATTTGATGAATTGGTCAGTCATGTAATTTCCTTTATTGAGTGTTAAATATCCAGCGTCTGCTCGATACTTCAATTTAGTCATAGTGAGTGTGGCAGTTAACGATGAACTTTCCACGTCTCTTTTTTATCAGAGCTATTTGATGGAATGTATTGTATTTATTTTTTTAATGATGATAATCAGGGTAATTGGTAAATGATTTTTACGTGTGCGTAATAATAGGCGATGGGGTAGATAGCATGGCGAATTGGGAAGGGGTATCGGAGTTTGTTTCAGTGGCAGAAACAGAGAGCTTTACTGGTGCGGCAAAAAAATTAGACACCTCGGTCGCGCAAATTAGCCGTAAGGTCTCCGCGTTAGAAGACCGTTTGGCCATTAAACTGCTTAACCGCACCACACGACGAGTCTCTGTGACTGAAGCGGGTCAGACCTATTATCAACACTGTCGCCAAGTGTTAGACGGATTAGAACAAGCCGAACGTGCAGTGAGTAATTTGCAAAGTACCCCGCAAGGTAAGATAAAAATCACGGCTCCGGTCACTTACGGAGAGCAGCATATCGCACCGCTGTTGAATCAGTTTATGGAGATACACCCGCAACTTGAGCTGCACTTTCAGTTGAGTAATCAGCAGTTTGATCTGGTTGAACAAGGTTTCGATCTGGCGATTCGCCTTGGCCGCTTGCACGACTCATCTATGATGGCCAAACGCCTCTCGTCACGTCGTATTCATGTCTGCGCCTCACCAGAATATATTGAGCGATATGGTGAGCCCTATACGCTGTCGGAGCTTCGTCAACACAACTGCTTGATTGGCGCCAAAGATTATTGGCGTTTTAAAGAGTCAGGCAAAGAGAGAAGTATTCGTATAAAGGGCAGCATTCACAGTAACAGTGGCAAAGCGTTAACTGACGCAGCGTTAAAAGGCATTGGTATAGTGCAGCTGCCCGATTATTACGTGCAGCGCTATTTTGAAACCGGTCAATTGATTGATCTGTTGTCCGCTTTTCAAGAAGAGAGAGAGGGGATATGGGCGCTTTATCCAAATAATCGCCATGTATCTCCCAAAGTTCGTATGCTGGTGGACTTTTTGGCGCAGAAGCTGGCGTAGCACTACTGATAATCAGGTCACAGTTATTCACTCTGCTCATATATAAATAAGTGAATCTGTATGATGATGTGACTTCAGTTAGGCACCCGATTTGTATGGGGCCATTTTTGTATAGGACTTACTATGCACCACTACACCGTATCCAAATCAGAGCCGACACTGTCAGCTTGGTATAATTTGGATCATAGAATCTCATTTCTCCTCTCTTCAGAATAATCTCTTTGAAGCGCCTCTGCGTATCTGTGACTCCCTAGAAAACAGCGCCGACATCGGTCTGTTGTTCTATTCTTATTCATAGCGTTATTGCCATTTCATCGAGGAATATAGCGTGACATTACCTCTACATTGGGAATCTTCTGCCATGCCGATCTTGTCGCCTTGGTACATTGAAGATTACAAACTGACTCATTATTTGCCGATTCATTAAGATTAGCGGTTTCGTTACACCCTAATTATTAATGAATATTCTGTGCGATTTAGCACAAAAAAAAGGCACTATTATGAGCAATATTAAACATCTACCAGAACCATTCCGTATCCGCGTTGTTGAGCCGATTGTATTAAAAACACTTGAAGAGCGTCAAGCAGCGATCAAAGCATCGGGCATGAACCCGTTCTCTCTACGATCTGAAGATGTGTTTATCGATCTATTGACCGATTCAGGCACTGGCGCCATCACTAATACCATGTTGTCAGCGGGAATGCTGGGTGATGAATCCTACGCAGGCTCTAAGTCTTATTACAAACTGGCGGACGCTGTCACCGATATTTTTGGGTATAAATACACCATGCCAACTCACCAAGGGCGTGGCGCTGAGCAGCTGATTATTCCAACCTTAATCGAGAAGCGTAAACGTGAAAAAGGGATGACAGCACCTATTTCAATCTCTAACTGGCACTTTGATACTACTCAAGGCCACACGCAACTGAACGGTGCGGAAGCGGCGAATGTGGTGATTGATGAGTGTATGGATACCAATGTATTCCACCCATTTAAAGGTAACTTTGATATCGCTAAACTTGAAGCTGTGATTGAAGAGCACGGTCCTGAAAATGTCTACACCATCATCTCTACCATCACCAATAACTCGGCAGGTGGTCAGCCAGTTTCTATGGCGAACTTGAAAGCAGTGTACGAAGTGGCGCAGCGATTTGATATCCCTGTATTGATGGATTCAGCTCGTTTTTGTGAAAATGCCTATTTCATTCAACAGCGTGAAGAGGGTTTCCAAGATTGGACTATCGGCGCTATCATCAAAGAGATGTACAAATACTCTGATATGCTCGCTATGTCAGCCAAAAAAGATGCCTTGGTACGTATTGGCGGTCTGTTGTGTGTGAAAGATGATACCTACTTAGATGAGTTTACTGAGTGTCGCTCTCGTTGTGTGCCGATGGAAGGTTTCCCAACCTACGGTGGCCTATCTGGTCAAGCGATTGAAGAGTTGGCTCGTGGTCTGTATGACGGACAAGATCAAGACTATTTAGCGTATCGTATTAGTCAAATTGCCTACCTTGCCAACGAACTTGAAAAAGCAGGTGTTCCTTGTCAAACCGCGGGTGGACATGCGGTGTTTGTTGATGCAGGGCGTCTATTGCCACACATCCCAGGTGAGCAGTTCCCAGCGCATGCATTGGCGTGTAAGTTATACGAACTTGGCGGCATTCGTGCGGTTGAGATTGGCTCGCTGCTATTAGGCCGTGACAGAGATGGCGTGCAGATCAAAGCACCAATGGAGCTATTGCGCTTAACTGTGCCTCGTATGACCATCACCAAATCACACTGTGACTACATTGTTGATGCCTTTAAAGATGTGCTAGACAACGTGCACACCGTGAAAGGGCTGCGTTTAACCTATGAACCAACGGTATTACGTCACTTTACTGCTCGATTAGAAGAGGTGTAATTACCTGCTGATAGAGTAATTAAGAGAGAGTGACTAAGGGAGCTGTGATGGCTCCCTTTTTTATGGGTGTTATTTACCGTTATTCACTCGGCGGTTGCCCATGAGTCAACATAAGCTTTATACTATTGCGATTCAAACCGTGCGATAAAATACGCGAAAAAAAGTGTGATAAAAATGACAGAACCCAACTCAAATCCTAGTTCCAAACCGGAGCATTTGGCCTACGATGATCTTTTTACTGAAAAAGATGAACGCTATATGCAAAGAGCCCTAGAATTGGCGGCTGTAGCGGAGTCGGAAGGAGAGGTCCCCGTAGGCGCAATACTGGTCTTGAATGATCAAATTATTGGTGAAGGTTGGAATCGCTCTATTGGTCAACACGATGCGACGGCGCACGCAGAAATGATGGCAATAAAACAGGCAGGTCAAGCGCTAGAGAATTATCGACTGTTAGATACCACTCTATATGTCACCTTAGAGCCTTGTCCCATGTGCGCGGGTGCGATGGTGCAGAGCAGGGTAGGAAAAGTGATCTATGGTGCTTCTGATCTAAAAACAGGTGCGGCGGGTTCAGTGATCAATTTATTAGGCGGTGAAGGGGTTTACCATCAAGTGCAAGCGTCTGCTGGGTTATTGGCCGATGAATGTCGTTTTCAATTACAAGCGTTCTTTAAGCGTAGAAGGTTAGAAAAAAAGGAGTTGAAGCGATTAAAAAAGAGGGAGGATGGGGAGTTGTAAAGGCAAACAATAACAGCTTTAATGTTTGCCTATCGGGTGATGGTTACTCTTCTGTATCGTCCAGTGCGGTAATCATATAAGCGCGGTGGCGATTGAGTGTCTTTTTATGGTTATTGATTAACATACGTTTTCTTCTTGTCGTGCTCGAGATCTTTTTGTTCATACTGGTTTTCTTTCTTGAAAGCATAGGAATGCCTCCTTTATTCGTTAGTTCTATTCCAATCTAATTACCTGTTTAGTGATAAATTAGCCTATTTTGGCTCCCTTCTTGTTTATTCTTTTCTGAAAACAACTGATTACAGTCATAAGAATCAGGAAACCCCTCTGTTATATCCTTTCATTGTTACCGATTTATGAATTGCCTTAAGTGACAAAGGTCTCAACTATAGTGTCGAAAATATGAGCGACCTCGCAAATACTGAGAGATATTGCAGGTAACAAGAGTAGGACCAATAGTAGGATGAATAGTTCCAATACGATCATAGTATTCACTTTTTTCGATAGGACTAACCGAATCAGAGTAAATAGATCATCATGACCCAAATACTGGTAAGGTTGTAATTGGCCTATGATAGGCCAATTACTTTGTTACTCTTCACTTGAAGTGGCGGTGGCGGCTGAAACAGTGTCAGGTAGCTCTTCTATAATGACATTAATGGTGGCTAAGTTATCAACATTAATGTCGACACTCTCCAGCTTATCATTATATTTTTCTAGTTCGTAGCCCACAATTGATTGATAGTAACGTCGAATATTTTCCACATATTTTTTCGCTTCATCCCCACGGGCAAAGCCGTAACGAGATTTACTGTAATATTTTCTTTGTCGTAACAGAGGCAGACGCTCTTTGACATTACCCCAAGAGTCAGCATCTGCTCCTTGTTTTTGCGTTAACCGCCTTGCATCCATCATGTGACCAAAGCCGACATTGTAAGAGGCTAAAGCAAACCAGATCTTTTCATGGTTCTCAATTGAGTCAGGAATACGTTTTACGATTTTACTTAAATACTTTGAACCGCCTTTGATGCTCTGTTCTGGATCAAGACGATTCCTCACGCCGACAGAGGCAGCTGTTGGCTTGGTCAGCATCATCATGCCCCGTACGCCTGTTGGTGAGGTGGCATTCGGTCGCCAATGGGACTCTTGATAGGAGAGTGCAGCTAATAAGCGCCAATCAAACTCACCCGCATATTTTTTAAACAAAGGCTCCCAGCGATCTAATTTCCCATCTATTGCGCGGATAAAGGCGCGAGTATCAACGTAATCAAAGGTTTCAACATGACCGAAATACTTCTCTTCTAGCTTGACCAGCTCACCCGACTGTTTGAGATCGCCAAAAAACTCGATCATGACGCCCAATAAGCTTTCGTTGTTTGATTTATTGAGGTACCAAGCAATAGGCTGATCTTCGGTTAATTCAAACGCAACGGCAATTTCAGGGTGTATACGCTGGCTCAGTGCCACTTCGACTGAATCGGCAATGGTGTAATTGATCTCTCCAGATGCAACCTGTTTCAATAGCTCGCCAACCCCCAAATTACTGTTAGTTTTCCACTCGAGATCAGGATTGTCGCTTTTTAGGCTGTACAGTGCTCCTTCAAAACTGGAGTGCTTAGGGATAGTGAGATGGTTCTCTTGTTCAATCAAATTTTTGATGTTTCTTGGACGCCACTGTCCTTTTTTATATATTAACTGCTGGCTGACGTAGTAGTAGACAGGGCCTGAACGGAATTTTTTTAAACGGTTTGGCGTAACAGTAAGGTTAGCGGCGATGATATCGACTTCATCACGCTCTAAAGCAGGAAACAACCCAGAAAAACTGTAAGCGGGTTTCATCTCAAGTTTTACATTGAGTTGCTCGGCAAACAGTTTGGCTAAATCGTAATCGAGTCCGGTTGGACCTTCTGTGCCAATATAGTAAGAGAGTTGGTTGTTTAAGGTGCCTACTCGAAGAACACCACGCTCTCTGATCTGATCCAGTTTGGATTTCGGTTCAGACTCAATCTGACATCCAGTAAGAATGGCACTAAACAAAGTGATTAAAAATAAAGACTTAATGTTTATTTTTAGCTGCTTTCGAATCAAAAGTGATGCTCTTGTGGCGACGGTAGAGAGTATTTATACCAAAGCAAACAGTTAGGAGCAAAAAAACCGGAGATAAAATAATAAATTTATTATTTCAATGAGTAATTAATAAATAACGCAAACGGTTGCGTTAGTGGTTACGAATTGATGTGAATTCCCTTATACTACGCCCGCAATCCTCGAGGTGACATTGACGTATTTTTATTCACATCATGAAAATACGTCAATATCATCTTTAATCAATTGCCAAAGAGACGTAAGTACATGAAAATATTGCGTGGATCAGCCGCACTTTCTGAGTTTCGTGTTAATAAGCTATTAGAGCTTTGCCGAGAACTAAGCCTGCCTGTAACAAACATCTATGCCGAGTTTATGCACTTTGCAGATCTGTCTACAGAGCTTACTGAGTCTGAGCAAGAGAAGCTTGATAAGCTACTGACTTACGGCCCTACTCTACAAGAACATGAGCCTGAAGGTTTGTTGGTTCTTGTCACTCCTCGTCCAGGAACTATCTCTCCTTGGTCTTCAAAAGCGACCGATATAGCTCACAATTGTGGTCTTAACGTAATCAAACGTTTAGAGCGTGGTACCGCTTATTATATTGAGAGCAGCGCTCAATTATCTGATGTGCAAACATTGGAACTGAAAGCTATCTTGCATGACCGCATGATGGAAGTGGTACTCAACGATTTTGAACTCGTGAATGCGCTGTTTGCAGTTGCACAACCTGCACCAGTGGCGGATGTTGATCTGCTGAATGGTGGACGAAAAGCACTGGAAGAGGCAAATATTACTCTGGGCTTAGCACTGGCTGAAGATGACATTGATTATTTGTTAGAGAGCTTTACTGAAAAGCTGGGACGTAACCCAACTGACATCGAACTCATGATGTTTGCTCAAGCGAACTCTGAGCATTGTCGTCATAAAATCTTCAATGCTGATTGGACCATTGATGGCGTTAAGCAAGAGAAATCGCTGTTCAAGATGATCAAAAACACCTTTGAGCTGCATCCAGAAAACGTGCTGTCTGCCTATAAAGATAACGCTGCAGTAATGACAGGCTCTGAAGTGGGTCGTTTCTTCCCTGATCCAGAAACACGTCAATATAACTACCATCAAGAGCAAGCACACATCTTGATGAAAGTAGAAACTCATAACCACCCAACGGCCATTTCTCCTTGGCCTGGTGCATCGACAGGTTCTGGTGGTGAAATCCGTGATGAAGGCGCAACAGGCATCGGCGGTAAACCAAAAGCGGGTTTGGTGGGTTTCTCGGTTTCAAACTTAAAAATTCCAAACTTTGTACAACCTTGGGAGACCGATTTTGGTAAACCAGATCGTATCGTAACCGCTCTTGATATTATGCTTGAAGGCCCATTAGGCGGCGCGGCATTTAATAACGAATTTGGTCGTCCAAATCTATTGGGTTACTTCCGTACGTATGAAGAGAGAGTCAACTCTCATAACGGTGAAGAAGTTCGTGGTTACCACAAACCAATCATGATTGCTGGTGGCATGGGTAACATCCGTGACGAGCATGTACAGAAACGTGAAATTCCGGTTGGCGCAAGCTTAATTGTATTAGGTGGCCCAGCTATGAACATCGGTCTTGGTGGCGGCGCAGCTTCTTCCATGGCGTCTGGTCAGTCAGCTGAAAACTTAGATTTTGCTTCAGTACAACGTGAAAACCCAGAGATGGAGCGTCGTTGCCAAGAGGTTATCGACCGCTGTTGGCAGATGGGTGATGATAATCCGATTGCTTTTATCCACGATGTAGGCGCAGGCGGTATTTCGAATGCACTGCCTGAGTTAGTGGATGACGGCGAGCGTGGCGGTATTTTCAATCTTCGAGATGTGCCAAATGATGAGCCGGGCATGAGCCCACTTGAAATCTGGTGTAACGAATCTCAAGAACGTTATGTCATGGCGGTTGCTGATAAAGATCTGGCTGCATTTGAAGCTATCTGTAAACGTGAACGTGCACCTTATGCCATTGTTGGTAAAGCAACGGCAGAGCGTGACTTGATCCTTGAAGATGCGCACTTTGATAACACGCCTATTGAGATGCCAATGGATATCTTGTTAGGCAATACACCAAAAATGACTCGTGATGTGAAAACATTACGAGCGAATAATCCAGCGCTTGATCGCAGTGACATCACTATTGATGATGCCATTGAGCGTATCCTTCGCCTTCCAACGGTTGCTGAGAAAACGTTCCTGATTACTATTGGTGACCGCACCGTTACCGGTTTAGTGGCTCGCGACCAGATGGTCGGTCCTTGGCAGGTTCCAGTTGCAAACTGTGCGGTAACGGCAGGTAGCTACGATACTTACCACGGCGAAGCGATGTCGATGGGTGA
>JAESQY010000002.1 GCA_016764915.1 Aliivibrio sp.
AAGTGCTGCCAATGCGATCACCGCAAGATGATCTCACCGATCTTATGCCGTGGAACTTGGTCATTGATGAGGCTGAATAAGGCCTCACTGCTTAATTGCACGCTTACGATGTATTGCAAGTTGTTATTCGTCAAGGGAACAAACAGTGGAACTTAAACGAAGAGGAGTATGAGCTCAGAATTGATAATAATGAATCGTGGGAGATTGCTGCGGCTTGGAATGGGGATCTGAATCATGAGTTACCTGTTGATTTAGCGGTTGAGGTAAGATCTATTGATACTGAATCGAAATGGTTGGTGCAAGAGAGTGTTAATGTAGATGAAGTATTTTAGATAATAAAAAGCCCAGTGTATATTAAAATAGACGGGGCTTTTTATTGAGTTTTGGACTGTATTTAGTCTGTTAGTTCACCACAAAAGCGATAACCTTCACCGTGAATCGTTGCAATGATTTCTGGGGTATCAGCGTCATCTTCGAAGTGCTTACGAATACGACGAATTGTTACATCCACAGTGCGATCGTGAGGTTTTAGTTCACGTCCTGTCATTTTTTTCAGTAGGTCAGCACGGGTTTGAATTTTTCCAGGATTTTCACAGAAGTGAAGCAAGGCACGAAATTCAGAACGAGGCAGCTTGTAAGACTCTCCAGCAGGACTAACCAGTGAACGGCTATTAATCTCTAAAGACCAATGGTTAAATTGGTAGCGCTCGACTGTGCGCTTATCTTCTTGAGGTTCACTTTGGTGCATTGCACGAGTAAGAAGGTTCCGGGCTCTAATTGTTAATTCGCGAGGATTAAATGGTTTAGTCATGTAATCATCGGCGCCAATTTCTAGACCAAGAATTTTATCTACTTCATTGTCACGGCCGGTCAAAAACATCAGGGCCATATCACCTTGCTCACGAAGTTCTCGCGCAAGTAATAGTCCATTTTTTCCAGGGAGGTTGATATCCATGATTACTAAATGCAGTTGCTGTTCAGATAAAATAGTATGCATTTCATCACCATCACTGGCTTCGAATACTTGATAACCTTCAGCTTCAAAAATACTTTTTAATGTATTACGTGTAACGTGTTCATCTTCAACAATCAGGATTTGTGGCGTTTGCATTGGCTTTACCTAATAAAAAACAAATTGATAATGTAATAGTACTAATTCTATAGTAAATATTTAGCAACACCTTCGTTGCTTATACGGCGACTGACAATTATTCTCACATTGAATACGCTATAAAAAGGTACTCACTCCTTGAGAATGCCAGGGTACTATTTTCATCATGCCCCTATACTTCAAGGTTCATGGTATTAATCTCTCTGAGGAAAAGGAGTGTAATCTCTTAACAGCTCTCTAACAATAACGTCTATTTAATATCAATCACTTTATTGATATACATCAAGTAGCAATTCTAATTCATTTAATGAAGTTAATCTGTAAATAATAACCACAAATTTTTTAACGTTAAACGAGTTAAAAACTAAAACCGATGCCAAGTTGAAATACTTGCTGTAACTCTTCTACATCAAGAGTTGCATGTAGATCTACTTTTTTAGAAATCTTCAAACGACTGGAGACTTCAATGTCAGTTTGCATACTATTTGTTTCAGTGTTGTTACGAGTTAAGAATGCACTCTTAAAAGTGATACTTTCAGTTAAATGATAAGTCATACCACTAAGAAAGCCTTGTTCAAGATCAGTTTTATCATCTGCAGCAAAAAGGCGAGCACCAACATATAACTCAAGTGAATCAATGATGAAGTATTTATAGCCACTATCTACTTTCCAAAGATCAAATTGATGACGGGTATCCTTCTGGCTTGATAAGAACCACTTAAGAGATGATGAGTTTTGATTGAGAGAAGGCAGATCCTTGGCGTTTGCAAAACAGGATAAAGAGGCACTTAAAAAAACGAATATGATTAAAAATCTGCTCATTTTTCGCTCTCCTTACTTAGGCTGTGATTTAATATACACCCAATGTTGGTTAATTGTTAATTATAACCCTATTTAATGAGAAGCGTGCTAAATAATCACTAATTCATATGAGTTATTCTGTTCTGTAACGATTTTAATCGTCAAGCCGCTTTTTTAACGAGTTTAATTTTAAGTTCATTGAGAATACGGATAGGGTGCAACTGTCGATTTAAAATGGAAGAATAAACCACTTTAAAAGTATCAGGATAATATTTGTTTTATTTCAGTGTATTAGGTTAGTCATGTTAAAAGTCTCTGAGTTTTGAAAGTAACTTTTAGTTGACTTTAACTCTTGATATCGGTTAAACGTTAAGTATTGAATGTGTGAGATTAAAGAATTCAGATGTTAACTATCAGCTCTATCGAGATTATGACCATTATTATTACCGGCACGGAATGTGCTGGGGTGGGCTGATACGTAAGTATTTTTTAGAAAGCCTGTACCCCATAAGGTACGGGCTTTTTTTTTGTGAAAAATCAAATTTTATTATGGGAGAAAGGGATGCGAGTATTAAAGTTTGGTGGGTCTTCGCTCGCCGATGCAGAACGATTTTTACGTGCTGCTGATATTATTGCAAATAATGCGAGACAAGAAGAGGTCGCAGTCGTGTTATCTGCACCGGGCAAAGTAACAAATCGCTTGGTATCTGTTATTGATGCGGTATTGGCCAATGGTGAAGCTGAACTGCAGCTGATAGAGTTAGAATCGTTTTTCAAAGAGCTGTTCGCAGGAATCGTTGATGGGTTGCCGCAAGTAGAAACAACGGTTTTTGAAGACAAACTAAAGAGTTCATTAGCTCAACTGCGTCATTTCGTACACGGTATTAGTTTATTAGGAACGTGTCCAGATAACGTTTATGCTCAAGTGATAAGTAAAGGCGAACGTATCTCAATTGTGACCATGCAAGCTGTTCTGCAGGCTAAAGGACAAGCTGCAAGCTTAATTGACCCGATTAAATATTTGAAAGCTTCAAATCACTTTTTAGAGGCCATGGTTGACGTTGATAGCTCGACACTTAACTTCAAAAAATCCCCGTTACCTGTTGGACATGTCAATATTATGCCTGGTTTTACCGCTGGTAACGACAACGGTGAATTGGTTACTTTAGGTCGCAATGGTTCTGATTATTCAGCCGCTGTGCTTGCTGCTTGTCTGCGTGCGGATTGTTGTGAAATTTGGACCGATGTTGATGGCGTTTATAACTGCGATCCACGCTTAGTTGAAGATGCTCGTCTGCTTAAGTCATTAAGTTATCAAGAAGCGATGGAACTCTCCTATTTTGGTGCTTCCGTATTACATCCAAAAACCATTGCTCCCATTGCTCAATTTCACATCCCATGTTTAATCAAAAACAGTTTTAACCCACAAGGTGCTGGTACGTTAATTGGCCTCGATACAGGTGAAGATAACTTAGCGATTAAAGGAATAACCACTTTAGATAGCTTAACCATGGTGAATGTGTCGGGTCCAGGGATGAAAGGGATGGTCGGTATGGCTGCTCGAGTCTTTGGTTCTATGTCCAGTGCTGGTGTTTCAGTGGTTCTTATCACTCAATCATCTTCAGAGTACAGTATCAGCTTTTGTATAGAGTCTGCGGATAAATTAAAAGCAAAACAAGTATTACATGAAGCGTTTGAATTAGAGCTAAAAGATGGGCTGCTTGAACCTGTAGAGTTTATGGATAATGTTGCCATTGTCACATTGGTTGGTGATGGAATGAGAACATCTCGCGGGGTTGCATCTCAATTCTTCACCTCGCTGACTGAAGTTAATGTTAACATTATTGCGATTGCTCAAGGATCATCTGAGCGTGCTATTTCAGCGGTTATCCCAGAAGATAAAAAAGCAGAAGCGATTAAAGCGTGCCATGAAAACCTATTTAACAGTAAGCATTTCCTCGATGTGTTTGTGGTTGGTGTTGGTGGTGTAGGCGGTGAGTTGATCGACCAGATCCAGCGTCAGCAACCAAAACTGGCTGAAAAGGGAATTGTTATTCGTGTGTGTGGTTTAGCAAACAGCAAAGGTTTGCTATTAGATAGTAATGGGTTACCGCTGGAAAATTGGCGCGACCGTATGGGAGGAGGAAATGCTGAGTTTTCACTGGCCCGAATGATCGCTTTAGTTCAACGTAACCACATCATTAACCCAGTGATCATTGACTGTACTTCTGATCAAGGGGTTGCTGATCAATATGCCGATTTTCTATCGGCTGGTTTCCATGTCATTACCCCCAATAAAAAAGCCAATACTGATACTATGGCGTATTATCACCAATTGAGAGAAGCGGCACGCTCAACTCGCCGTAAGTTTATGTATGAAACAACCGTAGGTGCTGGTCTTCCTGTTATTGAGAACTTACAGAATTTGATTGCAGCGGGTGATGAATTAGAGAAATTCAATGGCATTCTTTCAGGATCGCTCTCTTACATTTTTGGCAAGCTGGATGAAGGAATGACGTTGAGTCAAGCCACTGTGATTGCCAAAGAGAATGGTTTTACTGAGCCTGACCCTCGTGATGATCTTTCTGGTATGGATGTTGCGCGTAAGTTATTAATCTTAGCTCGTGAAACTGGAATGGAAATTGAACTTGATGATGTAGAAGTAGAACAAGCTTTACCACCTGGTTTTGATGACTCAGGTTCTGTTGACGAATTTATGGCGAGACTTCCTCAAGCCGATGAGTATTTTGCTACTCTTTGCAGCGATGCGGCAAAAGAGGGGAAGGTGCTGCGCTATGTAGGTGAAATCATTAATGGACAGTGTAAAGTAAAAATCATTGCTGCAGACGCAGACAATCCAATGTTCAAAATTAAAGATGGCGAAAATGCATTGGCATTTTATAGTAGGTATTATCAACCAATCCCATTGGTTCTTCGAGGGTATGGCGCAGGAACTGAAGTGACTGCTGCCGGTGTATTCTCGGACTTAATGCGAACCCTTGGCTGGAAATTAGGAGTTTAACATGGGTGTTGTCGTTTACGCGCCGGCGTCAATTGGTAATGTAAGTGTGGGCTTTGATGTACTAGGAGCAGCCGTCTCTCCCATTGACGGCAGCTTACTTGGTGATCGGGTGTTGGTTAAAGATGGGAACGATGCTTTTACTCTGCACACTGCAGGGAGTTTTGTCAGTAAGTTACCTGAAAATTATAAAGAGAACATTGTTTATGATTGCTGGGTAGTATTCTCTCGTGAATTAGCGAACAAATCGATTGAGTTAAAACCTCTAGAGATGACACTTGAAAAAAACATGCCAATCGGTTCCGGTTTAGGCTCAAGTGCTTGCTCTATTGTTGCGGCTTTAGATGCATTGAATCTATTCCATGATAACCCACTGAATGAGACCGAACTGCTTGCTTTAATGGGGGAGATGGAAGGAAAAATATCTGGTGGTATCCATTATGATAATGTCGCTCCGTGTTACCTGGGTGGTTTGCAGTTGATGATTGAAGAACTTGGTATTATTAGCCAAGAAGTCCCTTGTTTCGATGAGTGGTATTGGGTAATGGCGTATCCGGGTATTACCGTTTCTACCGCCGCTGCACGTAATATATTACCGTCTCAATATCGTAAGCAAGATGTCATTGCACACGGTCGCCATTTAGCTGGATTCATTCACGGTTGCTACTCAAAACAGCCGGATCTTGCTGCGAAAATGATCAAAGATGTTGTCGCAGAACCGTATCGCAAACAGCTGCTGCCTAACTTTGCTAAAGCGAGATCCTTTGCGATGTCTGCAGGGGCGTTGGCGACCGGTATATCTGGCTCAGGGCCAACGTTATTTAGTATTTGCAAAGATAAAGCCGTAGCACAAAGAGTCGCACGTTGGTTGCAAGAAAACTATATTCAAAATAGTGAAGGATTTGTCCATATTTGTCATTTAGACAAGCAGGGATCTAAAGTTACAGGAAGTGAACTATGAAATTATATAACATAAAAGAAAATGACGAAAAAGTAACATTTAGCCAAGCGGTTCGCCAAGGTTTAGGTCGTAATCAAGGTCTTTTTTTTCCGTCTGAGCTGCCTATTTTTGACGATATCGACGCGCTATTAGCAGAAGATTTTATTCCCCGCAGCAGTAAAATATTATCAACAATGATCGGTGATGAGTTATCCGCCGAAACCGTAGCTGATATCGTCTCAACGGCTTTTCAATTCCCTGCGCCTATTAATAAAGTGAAAGATGGGGTATATGCCTTAGAGCTATTTCACGGTCCAACGCTAGCGTTTAAAGATTTTGGTGGCCGTTTTATGGCGCAATCTTTGGCAGCAGTGGCCGATGATGGAAAAACAACAATTTTGACCGCCACTTCAGGAGATACAGGAGCGGCGGTTGCACATGCTTTTTATGGCATGGAAAACATCAATGTGGTGATCCTTTATCCAAAAGGTAAAATCAGCCCACTGCAAGAGAAGTTGTTTTGTACACTTGGCGGTAATATCCATACTGTGGCAGTGACGGGTGATTTCGATGATTGCCAAGTATTAGTTAAGCAGTCATTTGATGATGAAGAGCTTCGTAAAGAGATTGGTTTAAATTCAGCAAACTCAATTAATATCAGTCGATTAATGGCGCAAATATGTTACTACTTTGAGGCTGCCTCACAGTTAACTAAAGAGCAACGTGAGAATCTAGTTGTCTCAGTGCCAAGTGGAAACTTTGGTAACTTAACTGCGGGTTTGTTGGCTAAAACATTAGGGCTTCCGATTAAACGTTTCATTGCAGCAACCAATACTAACGATACTGTCCCTCGCTATCTTGAAACTGGACAGTGGGAGCCAAAAGCAACGGTTGCTACGATTTCAAACGCTATGGACGTGAGTCAGCCAAATAACTGGCCTCGTATCGAAGAGTTGTGCCAACTTAATGGATGGGGCCTTGATACATTAGGTAAAGGCGCAGTGAGTGATGAGCAAAGTGCTGAAACGCTCAAAGAGATGTTCGAGCAAGAGAATTACCTGTGCGAACCACATGGTGCGATTGCTTACCGTGTTCTTAATGAGCAATTGGAAGAGGGGGAAACGGGGCTGTTTTTATGTACTGCTCACCCAGCTAAATTTAAAGAGGTAGTCGAAGGGATTTTAGGTAATGAGATCGAATTGCCTGCACCTTTCGCAAAACATGATGCGATGGAACTGCTATCTGAAGAGATGGAGTGTGATTTTGAGGCTCTTAAAGTCATTTTAAGAGCAGCGCACGCTTAAAGCATGTGAATTGAAACTATAAAAAAAACGGCGCTGAATATCAGCGCCGTTTTCGTATCTGTTTTAATTGTAGGTCTACATAGAGTCAGTGAAAGTACGTGCAATCACGTCTTTCTGTTGCTCTATGGTTAACGAATTAAAGCGTACTGCATAACCAGAAACTCGAATCGTTAACTGTGGATACTTCTCTGGATGTGCAACGGCATCTTCAAGAGTTTCACGCTTAAGAACATTAACATTTAAGTGCTGGCCGCCTTCAACTTTTGGTGCCTTTTCAATGGCAACGTCACGTGATTCATAGTCACCTAAGTCACTTGAAGAAACGACTTGGTCAACATCAAAGCCACTGTTTGCAGCAACACAGCGAGCTTCATTTTTCTCGCTGTCTAAAAGCCAGATTGAGTTAATAAGATCATCATTTGCCGCTTTAGTGATCTGAATACCTGTAATCATTACCATCTCCTACAACATAATTATGTGGTTAGTTTTCTCGTTTTTCCTGTACTCATTATATACATCTAACGATCGATTTGTATATTGATTTAGATCAAATTACAGATAAAAACCTTAACTTTGTAGTGGTTATTTAGTTGCGCTAAATCAATTAATGACTATTTAATAGCGAGTTGTGATGGTTGTCTGAAATTTTTAAAAATTTAACTCTTCACATTATGTAGTAAGTTTACTACATAATGTGAAGTAATTTTAATCATTAAAGTAAAGACGATTGCGACCATCTAGATTCTGCATCGTTCTCAATGGTAACAATGAACTTGAGGCATCTAATTACGCTAAATTAGTCATAATTAGTCATTAGATATGTAAAAACGGGATCGACAATGATGGCAATACTTGATGTTCTTGCGCAAGATGTAAAGGGGACAAGGAGTTTTCAGTGATTGGTCTGCAACCGTGATCTACTATGCGAACGATATGGGGATAAAACAACTAATAGTAGTAAAACAGGATTGATATCCAGAATGAATACAATAAAAGTGTCTTTGGGTTCTTCTACCAATAGATATAATGAGATAAATAAGTGACAAATACTCTAATAAGGATAGATATGAAATATATAGGCGCTCACGTTTCAGCGGCCGGTGGTGTGGATTTAACGCCCGCTAGAGCCCATGAATTAGGTGCGACGGCGTTTGCACTGTTTACTAAAAATCAGCGTCAATGGGTGGCGAAACCTCTAGAAGAAAAAACCATTAATGCGTTTAAAGAGAATTGCAAAAAATACGGTTTTAGCAGTGGACAGATTTTACCTCATGACTCATATCTGATTAATTTAGGTGCGCCAGAAGACGACAAATTAGAGAAATCGCGTGCCGCTTTTATTGATGAAATGCAACGTTGTAATCAATTGGGTCTTACTCTTCTTAACTTTCATCCAGGCAGTCATTTAAAACAAATCGACGAGAGTGACTGTTTATCTCGTATTGCTGAATCGATAAACATTGCTCATGAAACGGTGCCTTCAGTGATCGCTGTTATTGAGAATACCGCAGGTCAAGGTACAAACTTAGGTTGGAAGTTCGAGCAACTGGCTGCAATTATCGACCAAGTAAAAGATAAAACCCGTGTAGGGATCTGTATTGATACTTGCCATACATTTGTTGCTGGTTATGACTTAAGCAGTAAAGAAGCGTGCGAGAAAACCTTTGCTGAGCTTGATGGTGTCGTGGGCTTCTCTTATTTAAAAGGGATGCACATTAATGACTCTAAAATTGAATTGGGAGGCAAGGTCGACCGCCATCACTCTCTTGGCGAGGGGCACATTGGCTGGGCGTGTTTTGAATACATAATGCAAGATAATCGATTTGATGGTATTCCATTAGTGTTAGAGACCATAAATTCAGATATATGGGCGCAAGAAATTGCCACGTTAAAGGTGTTTGCCAATGCCAAGTAATCATTCACTGAGTTGGGTTGATGTTATTGGTCCGCAACAAGAGCTGGCTTACTTTAAGAGTATGATGGTTCGAGTTAAAGAGGAGAGAGACTCTGGAAAAGTTATCTATCCTGCGAATGAAGATGTATTTAATGCGTTTCGTTATACGGCATTAGCAGACATCAAAGTTGTGATTTTAGGCCAAGATCCCTATCACGGACCGGATCAAGCTCATGGGCTCTCCTTTTCGGTGTTACCCAACGTTAAAGTGCCGCCTTCACTGCGTAATATATATAAAGAGTTAGATTCTGATATTGATGGTTTTGATATTCCACACCATGGTTATCTTAAAAGTTGGGCGGATCAAGGTGTGTTACTACTGAATACGGTTTTTACTGTTGAGAAAGGACAGGCGCACTCACACGCAAAGCTGGGGTGGGAGACCTATTCTGAACATATTATCTCAGTGATTAACGAACATTGTGATGGTGTTATCTTCATGCTGTGGGGGGCTCATGCGCAAAAAAAAGGAGCAGTGATTGATCCGGATAAACACTATTTATTGAAGGCATCTCATCCCTCTCCTTTGTCCGCTCACCGAGGTTTTTTAGGCTGTAAGCATTTTTCACAAGCCAATAAATTGCTTAAAAAACAAAAATTATCACAGATCAATTGGCAGCCAGATATCACAGCTTAGCTCATATATATGTGCTAATACTAAAGGTATATCAACTGGAGGAGGAAATATGATCTTAGAGAGTATTCGAAGAGAACATGGCTATATGTATCGAATATTGGGTATTTTAGAGCATGAACTTGAAGAGTTAAAAATTGAAAATCCAATCAACTACTCTCTGGTAAAAGAGATTGTGGATTACTTAAGTGTTTTTGCTGATGAGAACCACCACCCTAAAGAGAATCTCCTCTACCAATACTATTTAGATAACTTTGGTTATACGGAGCAAGTGAGTAAACTCCTTAATGATCACTCCTCTTTATCTGAATTTACCAGTGCATTTTCAGAAACGGTTGATATGATTTTGAATGATGCGGTGATTCCTCAAGATATATTCATTACTCATTTAGAAGCGTTTATCTGTCGAGTTAAAACTCATCTAGAGATGGAAGATAGAGAAGTTCTGCCTTTCTTAGATAAAGCGTTAGCATCGGATGATTGGCAAAAACTTGAAGTGTTGTGGAACGGGGATAAAAACGATCCCTTATTTGGCGATACGATTGCAGATAAATACAAACAGTTAGCACAGCGTTTAAAGTTGATGTTGAAAGAGAGTATATAACTACTGTACTGAATGAAATAGAGCGCTTAGTTGCGCTCTATTTATTGATGATGGGATTAAAAGTCAAAATCATCACTAGAGTGATCTGCTAATAGGTCAATATCCTCTAACTCTTTGATCAATCTCTTGCGATCTTGCAACGCTTCAATTTCACGCCACACTCTCTTTGGTGCCTTTTTTTTACCACTTTTGGTTAATGATGTGGTTTCTACCTGACTATCAAATATTAAGCCGTCCATGAGCTACCTCTCTACTATTGATAACGTTTAACTATTAAATATCATGAGCGATTAAAGATATATTTGAACTGTTTCTCATTTGTTTCTTTTTTGTGAATTTTTTATGAGTTATTGATCACGAACTTGAATTATTTCTATAAAATTGGCCAGTTATTTTATGTGTTCAAAATAGTTCAACCTATTATAAATGTTTAAGAGGTTCTGAACGTTTATGCGGGAAATGGGTAACTAACGAGCGGAATTTGACTAAAACAGCCTCTTTATTGAGGAAGAGATTGCTTTTTTGTTCACTTATTTGCATTATCCGCGTTCGAAAAAAATTGATATGCATAAACAATGAATATAAAGAGGTAGATGTGACAAGTTTTATTAACCTATTCAATGACCTTTTATGGGGAACAGTACTGGTCTATCTATTGGTGGGTGTAGGTGTGTTTTTTACTGTGCGTCTGGGGTTTATTCAGTTTCGACACTTTGGTCACATGTTCACTGTTTTGAAAGATAGCAGAAAATCGGATACTGCGGGTATCTCATCATTTCAAGCATTATGCACAAGTTTAGCGGCCAGAGTTGGCACTGGAAATATGGCTGGGGTCGCTGTTGCTTTAACCCTTGGCGGTCCCGGTGCTATTTTTTGGATGTGGCTAATTGCTATGCTCGGTATGGCGACCTCTTTTGCGGAGAGTACGCTAGCCCAACTGTATAAAACAAAAGATAAAGACGGTAATTACCGTGGTGGTCCAGCCTATTATATGGAAAAAGGACTAGGCATGCGCTGGATGGGCGTGTTGTTCTCTGTCTTTTTGATCATCGCTTTTGGTTTTGTATTTAATGCTGTTCAAGCAAACTCAATTGCCACTGCTCTGAATGTTGCTTTTGGTTTTGAGCCTCTTTATGTTGGTATAGGATTAGTCTGTATATCAGCGGTTGTTATTTTTGGTGGTTTTAGAACCATTGCTCGTACTGCGGAGATAATTGTACCGTTTATGGCTGCGGCTTACCTATTGGTAGCGATGTATGTGATGATCAGTAATATCGAACTGCTTCCTGGGGTGTTGATGTTAGTTCTTAAGAGTGCGTTTGGTCTACAAGAAGCTGCGGCTGGTGGATTAGGGTATGCGATAGCCCAAGCGATGATTAATGGTATTAAACGCGGGTTGTTTTCAAATGAAGCGGGAATGGGTTCTGCACCCAATGCGGCGGCATCAGCCACTCCTTACCCGCCTCATCCAGCCTCTCAAGGTTATGTTCAGATGTTAGGGGTGTTTATGGACACCATCGTTATCTGTTCGGCTACTGCGGCTATTATTTTAATGTCAGGTGAATATGTTCCTAACGGTGACGTAACGGGCATTGAGTTAACCCAAAGAGCATTAACTAACCAAGTTGGAGACTGGGGAGGCATCTTTATTGCTGTGGCTATCTTCTTCTTTGCTTTCACCTCTATTATTGCTAATTACTCTTATGCTGAAACCAATATGGTGTTTTTAAGACACAATAGTAAAGCTGGCATTAATATTTTTAGAGTAGTTGTGCTTTGTATGGTGATGTTTGGAACCCTGTCATCATTACCCGTCGTTTGGGCCATGGCTGATGTGTCAATGGGCATAATGGCGATTATCAATTTAGTGGCAATTATACTGCTATCTGGAACCGTAATTAAACTGGCTCAAGATTATAATAAACAGTTAGCCAGTGGTAAATTACCCACTTTTGATAGTAACGATTACCCTGAATTGCACTCTCAATTAGAAGAGGGGATTTGGGATAACAGTAAAAAAAGTTAATCCGTTTTACCAATGGATTAAATAGTGATAGCCATGCGTAATAGCATGGCTTTTTTTTATCTCAATGATACTCTATAGATAATAAAGATACGCATTCACTTCAGGGAAAAAACGATGCTAATTGTAGTCTCTCCAGCTAAAACTTTAGATTTCGAATCGCCACTAGCAACTCAAACCCACACTCAACCTGAGTTCATTAAAGAGTCTGAAAAACTGATTAATGAGTGCAGGAAATTAAGCCCTGTTGATGTTGCTAGTTTAATGAAAGTCAGTGACAAAATTGCCGGATTAAATGTAGCTCGATTTACTCAGTGGCAACCCGTATTTACTCAAGATAATGCGAGACAGGCAATCTTGGCATTTAAAGGGGATGTGTATACGGGTTTAGATGCTCAATCTTTTAGTGAAGAGGACTTTATGTATGCACAACAGCATCTACGGATGTTGTCTGGATTATATGGCCTACTGAAACCGTTAGATTTGATGCAACCTTATCGTTTAGAAATGGGGATTCGATTAGCCAATGAGCGTGGTAGCAATTTGTATCAATTCTGGGGAGATAGAATCACTAACAGGTTGAATCAAGAGTTTGTTACAGAACATTCCAAAGTATTAATCAACTTAGCCTCTAATGAGTATTTTAAAGCAGTTAAACCTAAATTACTGGATGCTAAGGTGATTACTCCGATCTTTAAAGATTGTAAGAATGGTGTATACAAAGTGATCAGCTTTCATGCAAAAAAAGCTCGTGGCATGATGGCTCGTTATATTATTAAGAACCGACTTTCTAACATTGAACAGTTGAAAGGTTTTGATGCGGTTGGTTATTACTTTGTTGCTGCTGAATCGACAGATTCAGAGCTGGTATTTAAAAGAGAAGAGAAATAGTTTTACTGTATTGAAGTGAAAAAAAAGCCTGATTAATTAATCAGGCTTTTTAATGTTTATTGGTTAAACCGCTTTAGGTTTACTCTTTTTCATGGCTTTCTTTTTCTTACCCGCAATGACTTTCTTAGTGAGTTTGACCTTCTTCTTAGCGGTTTTTGATTTTTTATTTTTCGCTTGAAGTCCTTTAATGTAACGCTCTTTTATCTCTTCCTTGGTATAACGACCAACACGTTCAATCATCAGTTGATCATGTGCTTCAACCAGTGAAATAGCATCGCCTTTTTTGCCAGCGCGGGCAGTACGACCAATACGGTGCAGATAAACATCGGCGGTTCGCGGCATGTCAAAGTTGATTACGTGGCTCACATCAGGAAGATCGATACCACGTGCAGCCACATCGGTGGCAATTAAGATGTTTATAGTGCCATCACGAAAACGAGTCATGGCGTTATTACGACGCTCTTGCAGCATCTCACCTTGGATCCAAACACAAGGTATTTTCGCACTTTCGAGGTGCCCTCGCAATTCAGCTAAGCGGTCACGAGTCTTAACAAATACAATGGCACGATCAGCTTGATTAACCAAAATGCATTTAAGCAATTCAAGTTTGTGCGCCATGTTATCAGCACGGTGATACCATTGATTGATTTTTTTACGCTCACGACGAGATGGATCAGAGTCAATGTTAGCCGGTTCATTTAGCAGATCTTCGGTAAAATCAGCAATGCCTTTTCCTTCTAATGTCGCAGAGAAAAGGAACGTCTGTTTACGCCAGCGACACTCTTTAGACAGTCGGTCCACCACCGGACCAAAACCCATGTCTAACATGCGGTCTGCTTCATCCAAAATCAGTGTTTCAATGGCGCGACAGTCAAACTTTTCGGCTTCAATGTACTCCATTAAACGACCGGGTGTTGCAACAACAATGTCTTGGGTTGTGCCTAGAATATCAGCGTGCTCTTGGTATCTAACACCACCTGTGATGGTAAATACTTTTTGGCTGGTATGTTTAGCCAGTGCTCTGGCGTGATCGGCAACTTGCATCGCAAGCTCACGAGTCGGCGTTAGAATCAATACACGAGCCGGCCCTGGTTTGGTTCTAGGGAAATCTTCTAAGTGTTGCAACGTAGGTAAAATAAATGCGGCAGTTTTACCTGTGCCCGTTGGCGCAGAAGCTAAAATATCACGACCTTCAAGAGCCTGCGGGATAGCCTGTGCTTGAACTTCTGTAGGCCGTTCGTAACCTACCTCTTCAATGGCTCTGAGTAGATTAGGGGACAGTTCTAATTCTGCAAAAGTTCTTATCACAGGTGGTTTCTCCGCAAGGGGTCGATATAAATAAGTAAATTGGTGCGTATTATAGTGCTTAATGAGATTTTGATCACTTATTTTTGCTACTAGCAAGTGATTACATTTTTAAGTAAAAATCTTTCGTCAGTGTAATGAACGCATCACTGTAGTTTGAGCCCTGATGAATCAACAACTCAGCGCACTCCACTGCTTCACTCTTATTATGGTTAGCATTAAGTGTTATCTCTATTAATAGTCGAGATACGGGCTTTGTGGGAGTGGATCTTATCTGGGTTAACCGTGTGAGAGATAAAAGGCTACTCTCAATGAGTGTAATAAACTGGTCTCCTTCATATTTGGGCAATATGAAACTAGCCTTGCCTCCAGGAATTAATAGGTCACTACAAAAACCAATAAGATCTTGGTGGGATAACTGGTTGGTATGTCTGGCTGTTGCTCTACTGGCTATTGATGATACTTCGCCGCTGGTAAAGTAGGGCGGATTGCAAATGATGGAATCAAATCGTTCTGATTGTGGATTGAATGAAGCAATATTAGCGTGGATGACGTTGATTCGTTCTGCCCATACACTTTGTTGACAGTTATTCAGTGCGGCTTGAAAGGCATGCCGCTCTATTTCAATCGCAGTGATTTTTGCCTTCGAATTACGTTGTGCAGCCATCAGCGAAAGTAGGCCAGTTCCACAACCAATATCCAAAATTGAAACGGATGAGATGATATCTGCCCATGCTCCTAGTAAAACGCCATCAGTACTGACTGGCATTCCGCATTGATGGCCATAAATATGGAACTGTTTGAAAGTAAAGTCATTTGCCATATGAAATGTGCGTTTTCATCCTTTTTACTTACTTGTTAATATATATATTATTTTGTTTTAAATTAATATT
>JAESQY010000094.1 GCA_016764915.1 Aliivibrio sp.
AGCGAGTCGTGGCATGGGTGCGCAGCATCCCATGGTATGACTTGCTAGAACTTGGACTTGGACTTGTGTAAATAACTGTCGCTTTTTAAAAATAGGAAAAAATGTCATGAAATTGGAAGGCCTTATTTTAGATGTCACGGACATCCAGCAACAAACCAAAACCAACCGCGCCAGTGGCGAGCAAACCACCGTGGGCGTTATCAACATGATCACAACCGTACCTACTAGCACCATTCAAGTGACTATCCCTGCGGATATGTGGGAAAACGGAGCCGCTGCCGAACTATTGAAAAAGTGTGTCGGTAAACGCATGCAATACGCCGTCGAGTACAGAGAATTCAGTTTTGCAAATGAGCAAGGTAAGCACGTTTCATTGAGTGGTTTCCATCTGTTCGAACTGCCAGAAAGTAAGGGTTAAGAATATGACGCCTGAGCAATTCGAATCACTTTGGCTTTTAATCTACTCGGTTGGAATGACTATCGTTTTCGCGCTTGGGTGTATGTATGGAGGTCAACGTTAATGTTAGATGTTGAGTTCATTATAGGCGGTTTGTTTGGCGCCTTTTTTACTGGTTGGTGCGTTGGGTATCAGCTTTTAATCTTCAAAAAAACCATAGAGAGTATCTAAATGAAAATTATGAATATGCTTAAAAAACACGGCTCAAAACTGGCCATTGGTGGCTCACTTCTTGTGGGCTCAGCATCAGCAAATGCAGCTTTAGCGCCTGGCGTTACGGCTGCGTTCACCTCTCTTAACGAGATGGCGACTGAATTCATTGGTCAGGCATGGGTGATTGTTCCTGTTGTTGTGATTGGTTTTGCTGGTATTAAATTATTCAAAAAAGCGGTTGGTGCCATTTAGTAATAATTGTTCAATGATTAGGGCGTTCCAGCGCCCTTTTCATCTACTAGGCCATATCTTATGTCACTATTCAAAATCTTGTCAATTAGCGCCTTATTTTTGAGTTTTAATGCCTTTTGTTTTGCTCCGCGTATTTACCCTATCGTTTCCGTGTCAGCTTGGGGACAGAATATTCCGTTTAGCCCTCAAGCAACTCAAATTATTGATATTTCAATATTTATCGCTCGCCTTGATGGGCTTTTTACAAAAGGTGTTTCGGCAGATACGAGATACAGTGCTGTTAGCCTGAAAGGTAATCAAATTACCTTTCGTTATGAGGCTTATAGGCATGCTGATGGAAAAACACTAAGGGGTACTGATGTATGGATGACTCTCGGCCCAAAAACCACTTGTGATTCTCCAGATAAAGTTAATGCCCAAGGCATTTGTGTTGTGGCTAAAAATGCGTGTACTACGTTATTGCTTTATAAAGCGAAAAGAAATGTTAAGTGGCAAACTTACATCTACGGAAAGAACCCCACTCACGCTTGCTATGGTGATTACAGTGCTGAGCTCAATTGTGTTGTAAAGAGAAAAGACGAGTCATTTACGTTGATCACAAGCGAAGACACCATCATGGAAACTCGCTACGCCAATTTTTATTTTACAGGCGAGATTTGCACCCAATCGGGTGAATTGTGGGGCGATCGTATCATTGGCGGTGGCGACAATGGCGGCGGTAACGGTGGCTCAGTTCCCGATAAACCGAACCCAATACCTGTAACGCCTCGGCCAACCCCAACCACGCCAAATACAAATGATAATACAGGCACAGCAAAAGCGGTTACTCAATTAAACACCGACAACAATTTCAACTTTGCTGATTTGATGAGCCGCATCGATGCAAGCGCGGCCAAAGTCGGTAAAACCAATCATTTATTACAATCTCAAACCGTTAAAGACTCAATCTCTGCCATGAAGCGAGATAAAATTCTGGTCGAAATGGTGGGCAAACTTTCCGAAGCCCTAAAAACCTCACCCGGTACGACTGAGGGTGATGCGGCCATCATTACCGCTCTCAATAATATAAACGTACAGCTTAAAAAGCCTGAACCAATAAGCGCTGGAGATGCGCGAATTGAGGATTCTGTCGGTATGATGAGTTATATGCTTAATAATTCTATAGGTAGTTTAAGTAATCGAAACAAAACGTATTTAAAACGTATCGATGATGAGTTAGAAAGAAATGGTGATAAGACCGAAGCGGGTACTGTTGCTATTGTTGCCGCGATTAACGCCCTTGATTTGGGTAGCGGTGGCGGTGATTCTGGTGAAAAATGTATACCAAACATTGCCAACAAGTATTGTGAAAATAATCACGGCTTGTCGCCAAGTTACGCCTATGACGCAATAGACGGCATGCTGACACACATTGATAAGGCCGCCTCTGCTGCGGACTCTTCCCTTTTAGCGTCTGTTACCTCGGTGATTAATACGCCTCCTATGCAATCTAAAGTCGGTGCACCTATTTCAAATCAGGTGTTAAAAGTATTCGATTTTGAAACGGGTTGTGCCCCGCTTAAGTTTGGCGATTATGAATTCTCATGTGAGCCGTTTACAAAATTCAGAGACATATTCTCATGGTTTTTGTATGTGTGGACGCTTATGCGTTTGTCTGACATTTTATTACGCGGCATTGTTCCGCGCCCTGTAGGAGATTGATATGCCTGTTTTTTTACTGCCACTGTTTTCAACCATTGCCAATGTTGCGCGCCTACCTGCATTAGCGGCTTTTTTTACCACATTAGCGGCTAATCTGGTCGCGTGGTTTACGCGGTTTATGTCACGCGGAGCCGCGTTTAATTTGGTGGTGGTTTCGCTTATTGTTGGTCTTGCTTTGACGGCAACGGCAGCAATTAATACCATGGCTTTTGGTTTGAGTTTTGTCTTGCCTGATGAGCTAGTACGTGGGATTTCAATGATAATGCCGACCAATGCGGTTCCTTGTGTCTCGGCTGTTTTTTCTGCCAAGTTGGTGCGCTGGGTATGGGAATGGCAACTGGTTGCGTTGGCATTTAAGGCGTAATTATGGCTGTCTATTTTGTCACAGGGAAATTGGGCGGCGGTAAATCATTAGTCTCGGTATCGCGCATTAAAATAGCGCTGCTCAATGGTGCGCCTATCGCCACTAACATTGATTTAAACCTTCAATATCTGGTAGGCAGAAATGACAAGAAGTCGCGTGTTTTTCGTATGCCTGATAAACCAAGCGTTGAGGATTTACACGCCATTGGTGTTGGCAACAAGTCCTATGATGAATCTAAAAATGGTCTGTTGGTACTCGATGAATGCGGTACATGGTTTAACTCGCGTTCGTGGAATGACAAGAGCCGACAGCACGTCATTAACTGGATGCTTCATGCCAGAAAACTCGGCTGGGATATCATCTTCATTGTTCAAGATATTTCCATTGTAGACAAACAAGCCCGTCTTGCTTTGGCTGAGCACGTTGTTTACTGCAGGCGTTTAGACAGACTGACCATTCCCTTTGTTGGCCGCCTTTTCAAACTGTTTACAGGCTCAAAGTTACCACTGCCAAAAGTGCACATGGGTATTGTGAAATACGGCGATTCTCAAAACGCGATGACGGTCGATAGGTGGTCATTAGTGGGCATCACACTCTATTCAGCCTATGACACTAAACAGGCGTTCTCGGATAACTATGAGCATGGTGTTTACACAGTACTGCCGCCCTATTACACCATTGGCCGCTACTCCATTCCTTACACGGTTAAGAACATTATGAGATTAACTAAGATTTACTGGCGCAGATTTTCACGGCCTGTTGTGTTTATCGCTGGCATTCTCGTTGCGGTTGCCGCTTCGATTTATGTTAGGCCACTTGAGCTTAAAAAGGTTGAATCATCAAACGTCCAGGTTAAAGAAGTCATCGATTTGAAAGCCTATTTTGAGGGTTACAAAATCACAAGTTTTTCAAATTTCCCCAATCAGCCTGTGAAATTCACGCTAACCAGTAAAGACAAAAGTCACATCTATTCAGAGAAGCTAACCGCGCTTGGTCTTAGTTTCAACGCGATCTCACGCTGCCACATTCAAATTACACAAGGTGCCAAAAATGAAACGCTTACTTGTTCTTAGTCTCCTGCTGTTATCAAGTGTTGTACGCGCTGAATTGGTTCAAAACTTTGAAGCGATAAACGTGCCGATTTCTGATTTTGTGCAGTGGTTTTCAATGGAATCAGGACGAACCATTGTGATCGGAAAAGGCGTCGATTCTATTGTGACGGTCAATGCGGTGGGTCTTGATAGTTCGGAGCTGTCCCCGTTCTTTACGGCGGTTCTTGATGCTCACGGATTAGAGTTAACCAAAACTCGTGATTTTTATACGGTGGTATTAACCCAAGCTGAGAAATTCATCGATGAGCCAAACGAGGTTAAGGTGTACCAGCTCAAAGAAGTGCGCAATACCAAAGTAGCCGCCATTGTGGCCACTGCACTCAAGAACGCCAAACAGACCGTTGATAAGGACGGCAACAAAACCACATCAGGCAATAGCAACGTACAAGCACTGATATCGAGTAACTCAATCATTGTGAGTGGCACAGCGCATCAAATACAATCCGTTGATGCACTCATCAATGTCATTGACCAAAAACAGCAGCTTGTTTATATCGAGTCGATTATCACTGAAACTCTGCTTGATGATAACAAAGAGCTTGGGGTTAACTTATCAACGGCCTTAGATGGCTCTGGCTTTAACTTTGCGACCAATGTGATATCAGCGCTTAATCCAATGAGTGACGGCCACGCTATCTATAACGGTGGTGATTTCAACGCACTGATTAAGGCGGTTTCAACCTCGGAGAATACCACCCTACTTTCAAAGCCTCACATACTTATTCTTGACAGAGAGCAAGGTTACATAAGCGTAGGTCAGAATGTCCCCTTTCTGGTTGCTACAGATACCACTGACGCAGGAAAGGTAACACAAAGGATAGAACGTCGAGACGTGGGTATATCGCTGTCAGTAGTGCCTCACATCATTGGTAACAGTGTGATACTGCAAATCTCGCAAGAGTCATCAAGCGTGAGCAATTCGGCCATTGCATCAGACATCATCACTAACAAACGGACAGTACAAACGACGGTGAGCGTTCAGAGCGGCCAAACCATCTCATTAGGGGGATTGAATCTGGAGAGGATAAAGTATCTATATCAGGCATACCACTGCTTATGGATATCCCCTATCTCGGTGAGCTATTCAAATCAAAGCAAGTGTCAAAGGTACAAAAAGAGCTAAAGGTGATCATTAAGACCACCATTTTATGAACATCAAGAATCTAGCCCTTTAATACTCTTGTTAATAATTATGGGTTGATTGGCCTCCATACTCACTAGTAGTTCATACATGTTGGTGTACACAGTGTGACCACACGAACAAGACCACGTGTCGAGGTCTTCTGAAATGCTCCAGTCCTTATCGTCTAAACACCATGGGCAAGCTTTTATATCAATCATGAAGTTCTCCTTAGTCAACTTTCAATCTAAGGGCTTCGAATATTAATCAAAAGGGCTGTAAACAATTAAGCATGCTAAATTAGACTCGCTTAACTGTCTAGGCTGCTATATTGCATGATATTACATCACGAGTCGTTAAGTTTTATGATGACCTCATAGATTCACAGTCACACCTCTTAAGTTCGGTTTTTGAGTTTAACCAAGATAAATCGAAACGATTTAAACGGTTAAATTTAAAAATGAGTAGGGTATATTTGACATTAATGTTTAGATGCCTATATATCACTTAGCTCATTTCGCATTTGTTTAAGAAGTAAATCTGTCTGTGCTTGAATGGCTTCACCTAACTGGCTAGCTTCATTGTGAAATTCTTTGGCTCTCTCATTTTCTTCATTAATAACAATATCTATAAAATTTTTCATAAGGTTAGTAGCATGTTCTGTTACTTGATCCGTCAGTTTCTCAATACATTGGAAAGTAATAAGCATTTCATCTGTTGCTATTAGCTTAAGTCGATTTGATTCCAACTTCAGTTTAAGAACATCTTTTTGAACCTCTTGCATACAAGCCGAAATTTGTATACTAAACCAACCAACAACTTCCCGTTTTTCATTTTCATTTCCCGATTCGCTTGCATCCATGAACCTTTTTAAATACTCATTGAATAGAGGCTGTATTCGTTCTGGAAGTTCAAGTTGACTCTTTTTACCAAATGCATCGAGCTCGGTGACATATTTACTATATTCTCTAGCTTTAAGGTCAAAGACCTTAAGCCGCCTGTCGGCTCGATACCTTAAATCTTGTTCTACTTTTTTGAGGTTTTTCTCGTGAGTTTGTTTGTTGAAATACACGAACCCCCCCCAAAACACCCCCCAAAGCACATTCACCAAGCCAAAAATCCACGCAAAATACTCAGGATTTTCTTGAATGGCATTATAGATTGACTCCATATATCCTCTTTGATAATAACGGTTTAAGTAAAGAATTGTTATAACAAGTGCAAAGCAGAACCGAGCTAATCCCTACCAAAGGCTAGAAAAGGCATAACTGTAATAAAGCCATCGATAAGCCATTGATTTAACGTAGTAAAATATCATATAACAGCTACGAAAAAGCGACCTTAAATGTTGCAATCGCAGCGACTACGGTCGCAATAGTTAAAATTGCATTTAACGTGAATAAACCTTTCCCAAGCTTATCCGATGATTTTTGACTTTCTTCAACTTTATTTGACAGATCTTCTAACTTGCTATTTGTGTCATCAGTGCTAGTTTTTAAGCTATCCAATGACTTACTAAGCTGATCCGAAATTTTAGATACATCTTCGCTTAAAGACTTGGCCTGAAGTTCCGCCGCTTGCTTAACCGCTTCTTGGTGATTGATCACAACTGTACCACCCTAATTGTAGTTTCATTGTTACATTTTATAATGAAATTATCGGTACCTCGGTGTTTACGCTGCTGCATATATAGTTTTCTATCATGGTGTGCAGTGGGACATCCGCCCCTGAAAGCAATAAAGTGGCTCAATTGCCCGCTTAAGTTCAAAGTTCAAAGAAATATACCCCTTTTCCTGCTAGACCTCTTTTTAAACGCCTTTTTAGCAGTATATTTTAACTTTTTTTAAAAATTGACCAAATGTAAAAAGAGCCATATCTACTTGCCGGCTATCGATACCTATAAATTGACTGAAAAATGGAATGAATTCATTTTTATATAATTCGTATTTCTGCTTGTCACTTTTAGGAATTTCAATCACTTTTTGGGTTTTAAGAAAAACCATAGCTCTATAATTGTGTTGGTCAAAAATGGGGTATTTCTGTTGATTGATGCAATGAAGATAAAAAATATTCCAGATAGCTCCGCCATCATTAGGATGATTTAAATATCGTTCTTCCAAGCCAGCAGTGGGATTCAATGGATAATTTTTTCGGATACTAGCTAATTTCAATTTAGAAATTTTGCTTCCGTTTTTCCATTCAAATAACTCATTAATGGAGTAATTCGTAAATGGCTTACCAATATTATTGGTATATTTTAACTCATTAGCATCATTATACTTTTGAGCCCAAAACTCAATAAACTCTGTCTTTGAATCAAGACTCAAATGATCGATAAATTGCATTAAATCTCCATACTGCTAACAGCTTATTAAGATGCAAAATGCATTGTTTAAACAATGCATTCTGCATCTTATCACTCAATATTTGTCAAAACATAACATAATAACCCAGTGATATTAGTGCCTTACATCAAACATAGAGAAAATAAATGTAGAAAGTAGACTTACGCTTGTAGAAAGTATGCATTGTGTTTCTTGTGTGAATTGATTGCAGACAAGAGAATATTATGAATACTTACTCGTAACTGTATTTCTTATTCTTGCAATTGCTCTGGCGTACTTAAGAAGCCTAGTCATTGTTCGTCGGTCATCACTGCAACATATTTCGACTAAAGCCATGCCTGTTAAGATCTGTTGAGGTTGAGCCATAACTCCTGTAGGTAAAAGCAACCTTCCTTTCACGAACGAAAAACCATACCATTCATCATCATCACTAAACTCAAAACCGGAATACAGTTTCATTAAACGTCTACACTCTGGAGGAATATCGACTTTACCTGAGTCCCATCGAGTGACAGTCCTCACACTTTTGAAACATAGTTTTGCTGTCTCTTCTACACTCAAACTGCATTTAAAAACTCTAAAAGTATAATTTCTAGTCATTTGATCGTACTTCATGTCTAACGACCTCAAAATGACATGATAGATTTATACCTATGATAAGTCGCTGATTTAACATAAGTATATATAATGCGCACTTAGTATAAAAGCAAAGTTGAAATGTCCTATGTATGAATTTAACCAGGAACAAATTGGATGAGATTTTAAGGCGCGTTCGTCCCTGGTTAATTTGTTCGCACTCTTTATCGCTTCGCCTCCTCAGTTTTCGTCGTTGTCGCTCATCATCGTTTGAACAAACAATAAGTAAAATCAATGCTTTGATTCTGCGTCTTTTAAAAT
>JAESQY010000095.1 GCA_016764915.1 Aliivibrio sp.
CGATGCCTACTTACTCAAACCAGGCAATAAGCTCGCTCAGGATAAACTCAACTGTACCGCCAATGGCGTCGAGATCACCAGGGTGACACCGAACGACCCCAGCGCCGAGTGTAACCTAGGGCAAATATTCACCTTCGAGGCCGATGTGACGGTACGAACTAACGCCAACGCGCGTTGGGACACCACCTTCTATCTACCTTTGACAGATGCTAGCCCCCAAGTCGTCCATGGCGCAGGCATGCGTGACTGTAGTATGATCTTACCGATCCCCGGTGACAGTGGCGAGACCGCCGATGTTGAGTTAGACGGCGATCAATGTGGCGATATCACCAAGGCCTTAGGCCCAGATGAATACGTACTCACGGGTGAATCTATTACCATGTTGTGTGCGGATGAAGATCAGGACAATCGTGCCGACTTCACTTACTGTGCGGCCTGGGATAATATCGAACGTAGCAATTGTACTACCGACGAAGATCCCTATGCGGGACAGATCCCCAACAACAAATCAAAGTGTAATTGTGACACCTTTAATATCGATGTCTTTATCAAACCTACCCCACCTACTGTGATTAAAACATTAACCAGCCAGTCATCTCGCAGTGAGCCCGGTGGCACATTCAGTTATACCGTAAGCTTTGTCAACACTAATCCGCAGACTTCACTGTTTATCACCTCGCTCAGCGATGAGATCGATATCGGCGGCGAAGGCACTTTCGATGCATCCCTAAATCTATGGGGTAGCCTAGATACGGTATTGCCTATGGTAGACGGCGTGTACCTGACTGCGACTAGCTGTTCACAGCCTGCTAACGGTGGTGAAATACTGCCTACCGCGACATACAGTTGTGCCTTCACGGTACATATAGTCGACAGAGACTTGCCCAACGATCAGAGTCCTGAGCTTTATGACGACTTAGTGATACTGGCGTTGATTGACAAAAATGATGATGCCGTAGTTAACGGTGATAGCTGTGCGGCCATACCCGGTAGCATAGCCGGCGATCACTGTAGTAATGAGATAAGGGTGCAGATCACCAATCTAGCACCAGCGATTACCGTGACCAAGACTGCTAATCCAACGGAAGTGTTGGAACCTGGCGCCAATGTCGAATTCACCATCACCGTCGACAATGATGCCGCGTTCTGGGATTCACCACTCTTGCTAACTGTGCTAAATGACACCGATTTTGGTGATCTTTTAACCGATGAGTGTTCTGCGGTTGCAACCAGTATCGCCTTAGGCGGTACTTACACTTGTACCTTCACTAAGTTCATTGGTGGCGATGCTGGCGATCTGCACTCCAATACTGTGTCTGCAACTGCTACAGATGATGAGGGCGATACGGCAGGCGGCAGTGACTCTGCGATGGTCGATATACGAGATGTACCATCGATGATCACACTGGTTAAAACGGCGACTCCTACCTCGGTACTAGAGACTGGTGACGATCCAAACAATTATAGCTTCGTTAGCTATAACTTTACCTTTAGCGTTAACGCTGCGGGTGTGGATTCGGTGAGCTTTACAACGCTAACTGATGATATGTTCGGTAGCCTAACCGGGGAGTGTATGGTCGATAGTATGAACGGCTCGGCTATCACGCCGACTACCCTCAACGGCTTTATACTGCTTCCAGGCGACTATGCAAGTTGTGATATCAGTAAGGGTCTACGAGGTAACTCTGGTGATACCCACGTCAATGTGGCGACTATCAGGGGTGTCGACGAGGACGGACAGGACGTAGATGCATCGAATGATGCCACTGTGACCTTTACACCGCAAGCCCCCGATACGGATTTGGCCTTCGCAACCAGTATGCTAGTGGTGCTTGAGCTAACCAATGCCGGTATCGAAAATGTGACCTTAACAGCACTCACGGTACAAGGTGTAACGGTTGGCGACGGTAAATTAAAGAATTTTTTAGAAAAAGTAAATTTAACTGTGACTATGACTCGATTTGTTCCTAATGAAGATGAAATCCCAGAGAGTCAGAAACCAATGCCTATCATACTTGGCTCTTTTGCAGATGATGGTAGTGAGTTAGATGAACGTGCAGGTGATGGCATCTTTACGGTGGCTTTACCTATTGCCGTTCTACCTGGTAAATATCATGTTCGAATTCAATCGAATAACGATGTGTTCCTCAGAGCCATTGAACAAGATGTACTGGTTTATCCAACTCCGATTCAGGTTCGATTTGCACAATCTAGAGATAAAGAGAAACCTCATAAACTGTTTGTTGATACCGAAAATGGTATTTTTGAAGAGGGGAGTTTGATTGCTCATATTGAGCAGGTAGACCCTAAAGGTAAGATTACCATTAATCAGGGGCAGTCAGAAAAAGGCACCAATAAACTGCAATTGATATTGCCAAACTCTCATGCGCTAGGCCGAAATAGTTGGCAAGGTCGACTTTATGTTACGGAAAAAGAGACACAGCGAGAAATTGTATTTCCGTTGAAGCAACAGAACTACAGTGTGGTTGATTTGACGGATTTTACTAATACACAAAAAGAGTATCAAGCGAGAGTAAAAGCAGAAAGAGAAGCTGCTGAAGTGCGTAGGTTAGAACAACAACGTCAAGATGCTCGCTTTCAAACCTATCTTTATATTGCGATCGGAAACCTAGTGATTATCCTATTAGTTGTATCAGGCATTTTTGGTTGGCGTAAGCTTAAGAGTAGAAAGGTAGAAAAAGAGGCATCACTCTCTCTACCTTAATCGAGACATAAAAAAGGGAAGCTTTCGCTTCCCTTTGTTGTTCTAGATAGTCATTGTTATGCGGCGTTATCTACCGTTGGTTGGTAGAGTGGAGCAGGAGAGGCTGCCAAAGCATCGAATTCAAAATCATCCACATTAATGGTCTCTAATCGACCCTGTTCTGCTTTTCTTAGTAGATCGGCTTCTCGGTTGGATATGAGGTTTTCAGCTAAACCAATGTCAGCAATCTTATCGAGTTGCATGAATGGGTGTTTTGTCTCTGTCGCTTTACATATCTTATTGAAAATAGGCTCAGCAGCAAGAATATCAACCAGAGCTTGCTCGATCTTCCCTACAGGGTTGAACTGACTTGGCTCTAAGAATTGACCACGGCCAATACGAGAACGGGCAGCAGAGGGGGTTTGAATAATTCTTGCGACAGCGCCGTCAAGTTTATCGCTTGGTTTGCGACGTTTTAATCCTGTTGGAAATAGTAGCAGCTTCAACGTGGAAGCGACTAAACGATTCGGGAAGTTATTTAATAACTCAACAATGGCCAATTCAGCTTGGTAGAGTGAGTCTTGTAATCCCCATTGCATCAAGGGTAAATCTTCCTCTTGGCATCCTTCCTCTTCAAAACGCTTTAATGTCGCGGAGCTTAAGTAGAGCTGACTTAATAGGTCCCCAAGGCGCGCCGATAAGCGCTCTTTTCTTTTTAGGCTTCCGCCCAGCACTGCCATAGAGACATCAGACAACAGTGCCATGTTAGCGCTGTAACGGTTAAGCTGCTGGTAGTAACGACGAGTATGGTCAACTTTTGGTGTATTGGAACCTCGACCATCTGTGACACCTAACCATAAGCTGCGGACCGTATTACTGATGACAAATCCAATGTGGCCAAAAAGGGCAGCATCGAATTCAACATTGGTTTTATGGCTATCAGGTGCATAAGCCGCTTCCATCTCTTTTAATACGTAAGGATGACAACGAATTGCCCCTTGTCCATAAATGATCATTGAACGGGTTAAAATGTTTGCGCCCTCAACGGTAACGGCAATTGGAGAACCTTGGTATGAGCGCGCTAAGAAATTAGACGGCCCCAAACAGATACCTTTACCTCCAACGATATCCATGGCATCAATAATGCTGCGTTGACCACGGTGAGTACAGTGGTACTTAACAATGGCAGAGATGACCGATGGCTTTTGGCCAAGATCGATACCCGCGACCGTTAAACTGCTTGCTGCGTCCATAACATAAGCATTACCAGCCAAGCGAGCTAATGGCTCTTCAATGCCCTCCATCTTGCCAATAGGCAGTTTGAATTGACGTCTAATTCGAGCGTAAGCACCCGTTGCTAGTGCGGCGGACTTTATGCCACCAGTAGAGTTTGACGGTAGGGTGATTCCTCGGCCGACTGACAAGCATTCAACCAGCATACGCCAGCCCTGCCCTGCCATTTTTTCACCGCCAATAATAAAGCTCAGCGGGACAAATACATTTTGACCTGTGGTTGGTCCATTTTGGAATGGTACATTAAGTGGTGAGTGACGACGACCCAGCTCTACTCCTTTGATGTCTGTTGGGATAAGTGCACAAGTAATGCCAAGCTCTTTGGTATCACCTAAGAGTCCTTCAGGATCGCGCAGTTTAAACGCTAAGCCAAGGACTGTCGCAATAGGGGCTAAGGTGATATAACGTTTGTTCCAAGTAATCGACATACCTAGAACTTCCTCTCCTTGCCACTCTCCCTTGGTCACAATGCCGTAATCTGGAATAGAGCCTGCATCTGAACCTGCTTCAGGGCTGGTCAAAGCAAAACAAGGGATCTCTTTGCCCTGTGCAAGTCTTGGTAAGTAGTGATCGCACTGCTCTTCTGTGCCGTAATGTTGCAGTAGTTCACCTGGACCCAGTGAATTAGGAACCCCAACGGTAGATGAAAGTACACTCGATACACCAGTCAGTTTTTGCAGCACGCAAGATTGTGCGTAGGCTGAAAACTCTAGACCGCCGTAACGCTTTTTAATGATCATTGCGAAGAATTTGTTATCTTTGAGGTATTGCCAAATCTCAGGGGGTAAATCGGCTAATTCATGGGTGATCTCGTAGTCATTAGTCATACGACACAGTTCATTGACCGGGCCATCAAGAAAGGCTTGTTCTTCGTCACTTAATTGTGGCTTAGGTACAGAGCGAAGTTGTTCCCAATCAGGTTTGCCTTTGAATAGCTCGGCTTCCCACCAAACGGTGCCAGCATCGATCGCCTCTTTTTCAGTACGGGACATCTCAGGCATGATCTTTTTAAATATGACAAGTACGCGTTTGCTGACCAGTGCTTGTCTTAATGAAGGAAGATTAACGAATATTGCAACCATAGCAATGATTGCCACACTATAGACACCAACAGCACCCAGCGCCATTCCAATCAACATGATGCTTATCACCGATGCGGTGGATATTTTGAGGCCAATTCGATGGTATGCAAGCAAACCTGCTGTTATGACCATCGTGAGTAACAAGAATCCTAGTGCCATGTGTTTCTCCTTTTATATATTCATTGGTATGAGGTCCAACCAGTTACTTAAGTTAAGCCTTTTTTTAACAAAAAGTAAACATTTAAGCCATGAAATTGATGAAATAGTGATCTTGTTTACGTAAAAAATCGAAAAACGAGAAACTGATGATTCTATAGAATTAATGATTTGGCTCTATTGGACTTGATATTGTCAGGCGTATACTGCAATGGTTTTCATTCATCACTGCCTTTTCAGGCCGGAGTTTATTGTGTTATTGAGTCATGCTCTTCGAGGTGCCATTAAACAAGGTTACGGTGCCGCTTCTCTACGTAAAGATATACTTTCAGGTATTACAGTCGGTGTAGTAGCCATTCCCTTAGGAATGGCATTGGCAATTGCGATTGGTGTCCCGCCACAACATGGTTTGTATACTGTTATTGTTGCCGGATTTTTAGTTGCACTGTTTGGTGGCTCAAGATTTAACATCACTGGGCCTACGGCTGCATTTGTGGTTATTTTACTGCCAATTGTTCAGCAGTATGGCCTCGGTGGATTGATGCTAGCCACTATGATGTCAGGAGTTATTTTGATTATCATGGGCGTATTTAAGCTTGGTCGGGTGATAAGTTTTGTCCCTTACCCTGTGACAATTGGCTTTACGGCTGGCATCGGTTTTGTGATTGCGTTTTTACAACTCAAAGATCTTCTTGGGTTGCAACTTGCCAGCTCACCGCTGCACTTTTTTGATAAAGTGTACGTTTATGCTTCAGCACTACCGACACTCAATCTAACGGATGCCTTTATTGGTATTATCACCATCGCCACATTTATCGGCTGGAACAACCTTAAAAGCAGAGTGCCAGCTCATATTGTTGCGCTGACTGTTGCGACACTATTAGCCGGAATAGTGACGAAAAGTGGAGTTGGATTTGTCTCCACGTTAGGCAGTCAATTTCATTTTACTGTTGATGGTATTGTCGGCAATGGCATTCCTCAGCAGCTACCCAGCTTCTCTTTTCCTGAAATCAGCATGGATCTTATCTATACACTATTGCCGGCGTCATTGGCCATTGCGATGCTAGGGGCGATTGAGTCGTTATTGTGTGCGGTGGTTGCCGATGGTATGACCAAAACTCGACATAATTCGAATAGTGAGTTAGTTGCTCAGGGAATCGGTAATATTGTTGCGCCTCTATTTGGCGGTATTCCTGCTACCGCCGCGATCGCGCGAACGGCTACTAACATACGTGCTGGTGGATTAACCCCAGTAGCAGGTATGGTTCACGCATTGTTTGTATTACTCGCTATGTTGGTGTTAGCCCCTGTACTTTCATATATTCCCATGGCCGGATTAGCGGGGATTTTAGTGATGGTTGCTTGGAATATGTCTGAAGCCCCGCACTTTATTAAGCTAATTCAAGTGGCGCCTAAACGGGATGTTGCCGTATTGCTTACCTGTTTTACTCTTACTGTGGTGTTTGACATGGTGGTTGCGGTTGGAGTTGGCATGACACTGGCTTGTTTGTTATTCATCCAGCGCTCTATAGACATCACATCATCAAGCAGTGAGGTGATAAAAAGGGAAGAGGTAGCCAATAACGCCTTGGTTTGTCATCGATTAGAGGGGCCACTGTTTTTTGCTGCTAACGATAAAATAAAGGCTTTGGCGCTGCAAACGCCAATCAACAGCCAAGTTGTAGTCATTGATATGGAGCAAGTGACCGCCATTGATATCAGTGCGATTAAAGCGATTGAAGAGCTGATTGAAGAGTTATCAAATATGCGGATACTCATTACCCATGTGAAACCTCATTTATTCAATAAGTTGATCAAGGTCGGGATGAATGACATTGCCAATGTGGATATTTGTGAATCAGATTCACAGTTTGACGATCATCTTTTCTCGTTGGGTCAAAAAAATTCTGATTAGAGGACTGAATTTTTCTCGTTTTCTATGTAAACTGGATGCAATCTAAGGATCTTAATTGCATCCTTTATGTTTTTAAAATAGATAGAGAGTTGCTCATGTATCAAGATTTGATTCGTTCAGAGTTAACGGAAGCTGCTGAAGTCCTAAACGCTTTTCTGGCTGATGACGCCAATTTAGAGAATATTCAATCTGCGGCTAAGATGATTGCAGATTCCTTTAAGCAAGAGGGGAAAGTCCTTTCATGTGGAAACGGTGGATCCCATTGCGATGCTATGCATTTTGCTGAAGAGTTAACAGGTCGCTATCGTGAAAATCGACCGGGTTATCCAGGCATTGCTATTTCCGATCCAAGCCACCTCTCTTGTGTGAGTAATGATTTTGGTTATGACCACGTTTTTTCTCGTTATACGCAGGCTGTAGGTTCTAAGGGTGATGTGCTGTTTTGTTTATCAACGTCTGGTAACTCAGCTAATATCATTAAAGCGATAGAAGCGGCCAAAGATAAAGGGATGAAAACCATCGCCCTTACTGGTAAAGGTGGCGGTAAGATGGCGGGTCTAGCAGACATCGAAATTCGCGTTCCTCACTTTGGGTATGCAGACCGTATTCAAGAGATCCATATTAAAATTATCCATATCATTATTCAGTTAATTGAAAAAGAGATGGAAGCGTAGAGGTTGAGAACAATAATGTGCGAATTACTCGGTATGAGTGCAAATGTCCCCACCGACATCTGTTTCAGTTTTACAGGATTAGTCCAACGAGGTGGTAATACTGGACCGCACAGAGATGGTTGGGGAATTACCTTTTATGAAGGAAAAGGTTTTCGTACCTTTAAAGATCCTAACCCAAGTTGTAACTCAAAAATAGCTCAATTAGTGCAAGAGTATCCGATCAAAAGCAAGGCAGTAATTAGCCATATTAGACAGGCTAATCGTGGTTGTGTGAATCTTGAAAATACGCATCCATTTACACGAGAGCTATGGGGGCGTTATTGGACTTTTGCTCATAATGGGCAATTGAGTGGTTACGAAGGTCATAAAACGGGCCGTTTTAGACCAGTAGGCGAAACAGACAGTGAACTCTCTTTTTGCTGGTTGTTAAAACAGTTAGAAGAGAAATATCCAGAGCCACCTCAGGATATGATGTTGATGTTTGAGTATGTGGCTAAGTGTTGTGATCAGTTGCGCGCACTGGGCGTGTTTAACATGTTACTCAGTGATGGCGAGTATGTGATGACCTACTGCACCAATAATCTGCACTGGATCACTCGTCGAGCGCCTTTTGGTCAAGCGTCATTGATTGATGAGGATGTCACCATCGATTTTCAAAAAGAGACCACCTCGAAGGATGTTGTTTCGATAGTGGCGACTCAACCACTAACTGAAAATGAACAGTGGCATAAGATGCAACCCGGTGAGTTTGCACTATTTCATCATGGTGAGCTGATCAGCAGCCAATAAAAAATGCGACGGTTAAGTCGCATTTTTACTGTGTTCTTACAATCAGATTAACTGGCGTATCCAGAAATGGGAAGTGGCTTCCCATCTAGATAAGCAACACCCTCCTTCATCTCTAATCGGTCTTGAGTAAACCAACCACTGACTAGAGGATAAATTTGATGCTCTTGAGCCTGAATTCGTTGAGCAACATCGTCCGCATTATCTTCATCAAAAATGGGCACTTTTGCTTGCAGAATAACCGGACCGCCATCGAGCTCTTCAGTCACAAAATGCACACTGGTTCCATGCTCTTTATCTCCGGCGTCGATAGCACGTTGATGAGTATGTAACCCTGTGTATTTTGGTAACAGCGAGGGGTGAATATTGATCATTCGTCCCTGGTATTGTCGAACAAATGGGCCACTGAGAATTCTCATGTAACCCGCTAAGACAATCAGATCAGGTTGATAGAGATTAATAATATCGGCAAGTGCTTCCTCATATTTCTCTCTCGTCTCATATCCTTTTGGGGAGACAAAATGCGCATCAATGCCGTTGTTTTGGGCACGTTGCAAACCATAAGCGTCAGCACGATTTGAGAGTACTGCACAGACGTGAGCATCTGAAATCGTATTCCCACAAGCATCAATGATCGCTTGTAAGTTAGTGCCACCGCCTGAAACTAAGACAATTATTTTCTTCACTATGCTGTCCCTTTTTGGTTTGCGTTTGCTATCATCGAATCTGATTTTCTTTAAAGTATAGCAACTTGCTCTTCGCCATCTTCAGCATTGGCAATCTCACCAATAACCCAAGCATTTTCGCCTTCTTCTTTTAGCAACTCTACAGCTTGTGCTGCTTGTGCTTTTGGCAATGCGATAACTAGGCCAACACCACAGTTAAAAGTACGATACATCTCGTACGTCTCTACGTTGCCTTTCTCTTGTAACCAGTTAAAGATAGCAGGCCATTGCCAGCTCTTTCCATCAATAACTGCTTTAGTGCCTTCAGGCAAAACGCGTGGGATATTTTCCCAAAAACCACCACCAGTAATATGAGAGATAGCATGTATATCGTGCTGCTCAATCAATTTAAGTGTTGATTTTACATATATTTTAGTTGGCTCAATAAGGTGGTCAGCAATTGGTTTACCTTCAAGTTCTTTACTCAAATCGGCATTAGAAACCTCAATGATTTTACGAACTAAAGAGTAACCGTTTGAATGGGGACCACTTGAACCGACAGCAATCAGAGAATCACCAGCAGCCACTTTAGTGCCATCGATAATGCCCTCTTTCTCAACAACGCCGACACAGAAACCTGCAACGTCGTAATCTTCACCTTCATACATGCCCGGCATTTCTGCGGTTTCACCACCGATGAGTGAACAACCGGCCAGTAAACAACCTTCACCGATACCCGTTACGACGGAAGCCGCAGTATCGATATCCAGTTTGCCTGTTGCGTAATAATCTAAGAAGAATAGAGGCTCGCCACCCTGCACAATGAGGTCATTGACACACATCGCCACAAGATCAATACCAATGGTATCGTGCTTCTTTAGGTCCATTGCAAGACGAAGTTTAGTACCAACTCCATCGGTACCAGAAACCAGTACTGGCTGTTTGTATTTCGTAGGCAGTTCACACAGGGCACCAAAACCGCCTATACCACCCATGACTTCTGGGCGGCGAGTACGTTTTACTACACCTTTAATACGGTCAACTAGCGCGTTACCTGCATCAATATCAACACCGGCGTCTTTGTAGCTTAAAGAAGAGTTGTTACCACTCACGGGGAATCCTCGTCATTGGTTGGATTAATACATAGCTTGGGTTTGAAAAATCGGGGCCATTCTAACAGCAGATCAACCAAAAAGGAAAACGTTTGCGTAAGCCTAGGATAAATTATTTTCAAACTGATTTAGTATCTATTGTTAGAAATCAATAAAACGAAGGTGATTAGAATAATATAGCCCACTAAAAGGGGCCTGGATGGTGTATAATCTGGGGGTTTTGTTGGATTTTAACCGGAGTTAAAAATGAAAGTTGTCGAAGTTAACCACCCACTGGTAAAGCATAAAGTCGGTTTAATGCGTGCAGGTGATATTAGTACTAAACGTTTCCGTGAATTAGCGACAGAAGTTGGTAGCTTATTAACGTATGAAGCAACTGCAGATTTTGAGACTGAGCGTGTGGTTATTGAAGGTTGGAATGGTCCAGTTGAAGTTGATCGAATTAAAGGAAAAAAAGTGACCGTAGTGCCAATTTTACGTGCGGGTTTAGGCATGATGGATGGTGTTTTAGAACACATCCCAAGTGCTAGAATCAGTGTGGTTGGTATCTACCGTGATGAAAAAACGCTTGAGCCAGTGCCTTATTTCAATAAACTGGCCTCCCACATGGATGAGCGTATTGCCTTGGTTGTTGTTCCTATGTTAGCAACCGGTGGCTCAATGATATCCACGATTGATTTGTTAAAAGAGAAAGGGTGTAAGCAGTTTAAAGTGTTGGTATTAGTGGCCGCGCCCGAAGGCATTGAAGCATTGAAAAAAGCGCATCCAGATGTTGAGCTTTATACGGCAGCGATTGATGAGAAACTCGATGATAAAGGTTATATCATTCCAGGTCTTGGCGATGCAGGTGATAAAATCTTTGGTACAAAGTAGTCGATAACAGAATATGATATTTTAAAAGCCGGTTGAAATTTTCAACCGGCTTTTTTATTTCTTTTTTTTGTTATTTTTTTTCTTCTTCTTCTTCGATTTGAGCATTATCAACAATATGGTTATCGCCAAAATCTTTCGGTAATACTAAGTTAAGTATAATAGCAACAATACCGCATAAGCTGATGCCTTGAAGACTGAATTCACCAATGCCAAAAGCCATGCCGCCAATCCCAAATACTAAAGTGACCGCCACAATGGCCAAGTTACGTGATTTGTGAAGGTCAACATTATTACGAATCAATGTATTGAGACCAACGGTAGCGATTGATCCAAACAGCAAAATCATTATACCGCCCATGACAGGAACTGGAATGGTCTGCAAGGTCGCGCCCAGTTTTCCTACCAAGGCTAATATAATGGCTGAGACCGCAGCCCAAGTCATGATAACCGGATTAAATGCTTTGGTGATCATCACGGCCCCAGTCACTTCACTATAAGTGGTATTAGGTGGTGCACCCATCATAGAGGCGGCAATGGTTGCAAATCCGTCACCAGCAATGGTGCGATGTAAGCCTGGGTTTTTTAGGTAATCTTTGCGAGTCACATTTGAAGTCGCTAACATATCGCCAACGTGCTCCACTGCGGGGGCAATTGCGACCGGGATCATAAATAGAATGGCGTTAATATTAAATTCAGGAAAGGTAAAGTTAGGGATAGCAAACCAAGCGGCTTCTGTAACAGGAGTAAAATCAACAATACCAAAATAGAGGCTCATGCTATAGCCCACAAAGATACCTGACACAATAGGCATTAACTTGAGGAACCCTTTCGCCCACACACTGACTAAAATTACCGTCATTAAAGAGGCGCAAGATATCCACAATGCAATATCACTATCAATTAGCTGTACCGAACCATCTCCTGTTCTACCCAGCGCCATGTTAACCGCTAAAGGCGCTAAGCCTAAACCGATCACCATAATCACCGGACCAACGACAACAGGTGGCAGTAATTTATGAATGATGCCCACACCCTTTACTTTTATCAACGCACCCATTAATACGTACATGGCGCCAGCAGCCATCAGCCCACCCATGGTGGCGGCAATGCCCCATGTTTGGGTTCCATACATAATAGGAGCAATGAAAGCGAAAGAAGAGGCAAGAAAGATAGGAACGGAGCGGCGAGTGATGATTTGAAAGATGAGAGTACCGATACCGGCACCGAATAGAGCCACGTTGGGATCTAAACCTGTAAGAAGAGGAACAAGAACCAAAGCTCCAAATGCAACAAACAGCATTTGAACCCCTTGTAAAATATTTAGCATGACCAGTAATTCCTAAAAAAGTAGATAATTGAATAAAACCGCCGAATCTTAGCACTCATTATTATGAATTTCATAAATTTAAAAAACAATATGACGTTATTTGTGAATGAGTAGCGGGTTTGAAAATGCAAGAAAGTATCAATTGTTTTGTAAATTAGATCCTCGTCGGCAGAGAACTATTGCTCCATAAATAATATCCGCTTATGATCCAGCGGTAGAATTACTGAAATGGATTGAATATGCTGCGTATCACGTTAACTTTACTTCTCTTTATGGGAAGCTTTTTTACTTTTGCTGCATCATCTGGCCTCTATCAAGCCGAGGTGCTTCTTGCTGATACAAATACTGCAGAAAGAGATGCAAAAATAACCGCATTCAAAGAGGTGTTGGTTAAAGTCTCCGGTAGTAGGGACATAGCTCGTAATGAGGTCGTTAAAAAAGCGATCACAAAAAACAGCAGTTATATCTCTCAATTGAGTTTTGGTGAGATAAATGAGCAACCTTCACTGAAGGTCAGTTTTAATAGTAAACAGATTAAACATTTGCTAACACAAGCAAAGTCCACCTATTGGAGTACTCCGCGAACCAAACTGTTGATTTGGGTAATCGAAGAGAAATACCGAGCTAGAACCATTATATGGGAGCAGTCAGGCTCTGAGGTTATTCGTTATCTGAAAAAGAGTTCAGATGGACGAGGCTTGCCTGTAAGCATTCCTGTAGGTGATTTTGAAGATGTTACTTCTATCTCAGTATCAGACCTTTGGGGGGGATTTGTAGAACCCATTTCATTAGCAAGTACACGTTATGATGCGGATGCTGTTTTACTGATTAAAGTGATTCAAAGTGGACAAAACAGCAGTAAGATTCGCTGGACGCTTTTTGATGAAAAACCACAAAATATGGTGATGAGCAAGCAAGGTCCAATTGAAGGCACTGCAAAAGGAAGCTTGGTTGCTTCTGTGTCTAAGGTGATGAATGATGTGTCTGATTTTCTTGCAACAAATCATGCGATTCAGTTAGGTGGTGAGTCAGCGGAATCGACGTTGATCTCGGTGACAAATGTTCAATCAACGGAAGACTTCTTTCATTTAGAGTCGCGACTAAAAAAATTGAGTTCAGTGGCTCACTTGCAAGTAGACTCAATCGAGGGTAGCTCGGTGAGCTTCAATGTTGATTTATTAACCTCAATCGATGAGTTTAAGCAGGAACTTGCAATGGTATCGCAACTTGAAGCGGTGATCGCAGAATTGGTTGAAGTACAGCCAGTGCCAGTAGTGAATGAGCAAATGCACAGTACTCTTGATGAAGAGCCTACTACTTCTGCAACGGAGCCTGCAACCATTGCCGAGATTATAGCTGAGTCTGTGATGGTAGAACCGGTTGAAAGCAAGCCGGAACAACTCACCTTTCGTTGGAATGGTTAAATGATAAAAAGAGAGGCAGAGTGATTACTCTGCCTCTCTTTTATTCTATGGCGTACGATCATTTATTTGAATAACTCTCTTTCTCTTTTTTCTCTACAGAAGAGAGCCTGTCTAACTTTAACCCTAACTCTTTCCCTTTTAAACGAGCATAAAAGCCATTGCCAATAAAGGTTATTGATGTAATGAGCAACTCAAAAGCCGCTAACCAACGTTCACCTTCATCAACATAGACTAAGGTTAACGCATGCAAAAAATAGAACATTAAAACGAAATTTGCCCAAGCGTGTGTATAGGGCTTGCCAGCTAAAATTCCACGCAAAGGAAACAGCAATGGAATCACCCAAGCAATGGTCAATGCGTAAGGATTAATATGCGGATGAGGGGAAAGAAAACTGTGCCACAGTATGACCAATGCGATAAGAGATAAATTCCCCCATAACGCGACCTGTCGTGATGTTTTTACCAGCATACTTGAGGGGGCTTGATCTGAACTCTCCATGTAGAACTCTCCTTATAATATCGCTAATACTTGTTCTGGCGGGCGACCAATTTTTGCTTGATTATTAGCAATAACAATGGGCCGTTCAATCAATTTTGGGCAGTTATGCATTGCCGTAAATAGCTGTAAATCTGTTAAAGTATCATCCTTTAAGTTCAGTGTTTTGTACTGATCTTCTTTCGTTCTCATCATCGATCTAACGGTGGTAAAGCCAAGTTGAGCATAGACACTTTTTAGATCATCAATGCTGGGTATTGTTTCTAAATACAACACCAGCGTTGGAGCCACACCGTGCTCTTCTAGCAGACTAAGAGTTTGTCTGCTTTTTGAGCAGCTAGGGTTATGGTACATAACGATGTCCATGATTGATTCCTTGTTTAGTTAATAGTCAGGTGTGTTATAGGGCGGTAAATCGCTCTCTGGCCGCTCTTAATTCGTCAATGCGAGCATCATACCGAGCTTGATTCAAACTGCCAAACTCCACCAGTTGGCTGGCTTGAGTGTAATTTTTCAGTGCTTTATTCCACAAACCACGAAGAACAAATATTTCTGCTCTTGCTGTAAGCTCACCATCGGTTATACCTTGGTAGTTATAAGCTTTAGCCAATAGTTGCCATCCCGTTGGGTCATTTTTATTCTCATGAGTATAGCGCTGTAGAACCTTCATTGCCTGTTCTGGCTGCTCGTTTTCAAGCAGTACATTGGCATAGTTTATGATAAGCACTGAGTTGTTCGGAGCCTGTTTTAAGGCAACTTCAAGTCTTTTAATCGCTTGGTCTTTTTTATTGAGCGCTAAATCAAGATCCGTCGCGGCGTCGATATAAAAGGTGTTATTAGGCGATTGTAGAAGGAGTTTATCGAGAATGACTTTTGCTTGGTCTAACTTTCCAGTATCAAGATAAACCAAGGCTTTGCCGTATTCTAACGCTAACTTTTGCGTTTTATTGGCTGTTTTTTGTTGACGGCTGAATGAGTCTAAAGCCGCAGAGGTTTCGATATTGGCGTAACGAGCCACAATTCGAGAACGTGCAAGCTGATAACGAAGTGAGGTTTCTACTTTTTTTTCAGGGTACTGTTGCGCTCTTTCTCGGCTATCGGTTATGCGTGCTTCTGGTAATGGGTGAGTTAATAACATCTGCGGTGGAGTGCTTGCGTAACGGTATTGATCCGCGAGTCGACCAAAAAATCGCGGCATGGCTTTTACTTCAAATCCCGATTTTGCTAAGGTCGCAATGCCAAAGCGGTCAGCCTCTTTTTCATTACTGCGAGTGTAGTTAATGGAGCTTTGCATCGCACCAGCAGTAGTGGCTTGAATGGCGGCAATACCGGCTTCTGGCGCGGCAATGGCCAATAAGAGGGATCCAACCAAAGCGGCGATGGTTACCGGGGAGCGTTTTGCTTGATCTTCCATGCTTCGAGCAAGGTGGCGCTGGGTAATGTGGGCTATCTCATGAGCAACAACGGAGGCTAATTCACTTTCTGATTGAGCGTGCAGAAAGAGCCCAGTGTGCAGAGCAACGTAACCACCAAAAAAAGCAAAAGCGTTAATTTCTCTATCTTGAATTAAGAGAAAATGAAAAGGCGTTTTAACATCATCGGCGTTGGCCACCAGAGTGTGGCCTAAACTGCTCACATACTCATTCAGTACTGGGTCATTCACTATGGGCCGGCTACTGCGCAGCATCCTCATATAGGCATCGCCATACACTAACTCTTGATTAATGGTCAATGTTGACGCAGCAGCAGTGCCGATATCAGGCAATTGATTGCTATTAGCGTAGACAGGCGCCGTACTGCCTAATAGACAAAAAATAAGAAAGTAATTGGCGATTTTTTTTAAATTATGCATGTAATTTATTGTTCTTATAGTATTTATTTTGGTCAGTTGTACCAAAAGATATGAGAAGTTTACCGATACTTTATATATTGACCACGATTGTACGAGTGAGTTTCTTTTTTGTTACAACAATCTGTTTTACAATAACCTTTGATGATAACCTTAGAGTTGAAAAATGGAAACCCAACATCTGGATTTAACATTAGAGCGGTGCCCAATGTCTCTACTTTTAACCAAAAGGCATGTGGCAAAACTGTTACCAAATCAAGGGTTGATAATCACCTTGACAGAAAAAAGCGCATTACAGGATATTGTACGTTACTTAGAACAAAATATGTTTTCAGTTGTGCTAAAGCAGAACGATGAGAATCATTTTGAATTAATTATTACCCATTTGTAGAAGTAAAATATATGTATGAAATGATAACTCGTTGGTATAAGCGCCGCTTTTCTGACCCCCATGCAGTAAGCTTAGTGGCAATATTAATGATTGGCTTTGTCACTATCTATTTTTTTGGCCACTTAATTGCACCTTTATTAGTTGCCATCGTTCTCGCGTATCTGCTTGAGTGGCCTGTGGCTCAATTAACCCGCATTGGAGCACCACGTTCAATGGCGGTTGTGTTAGTACTTTTAGCGTTTATTAGTATCACTATTTTGGCTGTTTTCGGTTTAGTTCCAACCATCTGGACTCAGGTTGGCAATTTAATGAATGACATCCCTTCAATGTTTAATGGTTTCAACTTATTTATATCTGAATTGCCTGAAAAGTACCCCGATCTTATTCAGCCGCATTTAATCGAAAGTATTATTGATACGATGCGAGGAAAAGTACTCGGGTTAGGTGAGACGGTGGTAAAAGGATCGCTGGCTTCATTGGTCTCATTAGCTGCGTTAGGTGTGTATTTAATATTGGTTCCGCTGCTCATCTTTTTTTTATTGAAAGATAAACAGGAGATGCTGGATACGTTAGGATCTCTGTTTCCCCAAAACCGACGATTAGCGACCAAGGTTTGGGATGAAATGAACCAACAAATATCAAATTATATACGCGGCAAAGTGATAGAGATTTTGATAGTGGGTATCGCCAGTTATGTGACTTTTACCGTGATGGATTTACGTTATGCCTTATTGCTAGGTGTGGTGGTGGGTCTGTCGGTATTGATCCCATACATTGGCGCGGCGGCAGTCACCATACCTGTAGCGATTGTTGCTCTATTCCAGTGGGGGATATCGCCTGATTTTTATTGGTTGCTGTTAGCCTATGGCATCATTCAAGCTTTAGATGGTAATATTCTGGTTCCGGTGTTGTTCTCTGAGGCGGTTAACTTACATCCCGTTGCGATTATTGTATCTGTATTAGTGTTCGGTGGTTTGTGGGGGTTTTGGGGCGTGTTCTTTGCCATTCCACTTGCCACACTGGTTAAAGCCGTGTGGAGCGCATTACCGGCAACGGAAGATGAGAGTATCGCCTAAGCTGATTTAGATAATAAAAAACGCGATGGCTGTGATGCTATCGCGTTTTTTATGTTCAGTCTATTTGAAACTAGGCGTTTTGGTTTAAATAATCCAATACAACATCATGGTGTGTTTTGGTTTTAAACTGATTAAACACATGCTCAATCACACCTTTTTCATTAATTAAGAAGCTAACTCTATGAAGCCCATCATAGGTTTTTCCCATAAATTTCTTTTCACCCCAGACGCCAAATAACTCAGCGATTGCATGATCTTCATCTGATAATAGAGAGAAGTTTAAATGGTCACGTTCAATAAATTTACCAAGACGTTTTACTGGGTCAATACTGACACCAAGAACGACGACATTATGTTGGTCAAGTTCTGCTTTGCTATCTCGAAGCCCTTTAGCTTGTACGGTGCAACCCGGTGTCATTGCTTTTGGATAGAAGTAAAACAGAACCTTTTTACCCGTAAAATCTTTTAATGAAACAGGTTGACCATCTTGATCAAGCAAAGTGAAATTAGGTGCAGGACTTCCAGCCGTCAATGTCATCATGTTTATCCCTAAAAGTGAGGTTTAGTGTTTGATAAAGTTTAAAGAAAATTTCACCTTTAACTTTAAACAATGAGCTTCAAATTCTTCTTGTAGCTGCATTAAATTACATGCTTCGTCAAGGCGCACAGCAAGTTGCATATGAAACTTATCAAGTTGCGACTCTTCATCAATCACTGTCTTAGCACTTAATGAGGAGATATCGATGTTTTTAGTCGCGAAAAAATGGGTGATTTTCTCCGTAATTCCCGGTCTGTCATCCGATTCGATGATCGCTTCAGCGGTATATTCATAAATATGTTCAATATGAGGAGAAGTACGTTTCATCATAGTGACCGTGTCACTATCCTGCCCCAATATTGGTAAAGTGGATTCGACTTTACTGATCGCATTCGCTGTGCCTGAAAGTAGCATGATGATGGTAAATTCATTACCAAACATCGCAATGCGGCTGTCAATAACATTGCATCCCATTTGAGTCACGAGATGAATAAAGTCATTTGATATTCCTGGTCGATCAGTACCAATAGCTGTAATTACGAGATGATGAGCCATGCTTTCCGTTTCATAGTTGATAAAGACGGCCCTATATTATCACAGCTTTGGAAATACTGATAAGGTAGCAAGTTGCGATCAGTATGAAAAAATTGGCAATTAACTGCTTTGATGTGTTTATGTGATCTTGTTTTTATTAAGTGCGAAACGTAACATGGGGCTAATTGAATTTGGGAGAAAGACATGTTTTCTGGAAGCCTAGTTGCCGTAGTTACACCGTTTGATAAATATGGTGAAGTTGATCTACCAGGTATAAAAAAACTGGTGGATTATCATGTTGATGCAGGTACTGACGGCATCATTGCCGTTGGTACTACAGGGGAGTCAGCGACATTAAGTGTTGAAGAGCATGTGAAAGTAGTGTTGAAAACTTTAGAGTATGCAGATGGCCGAATACCCGTACTGGCTGGAACTGGATCTAATGCGACTCATGAAGCAGTAACCTTAAGTAAATTATTTAGGGATACTGGTGTTGCAGGCTGCTTGAGTGTGACTCCATACTACAATAAACCAACTCAAGAAGGGCTATTTCAACACTATAAAGCCATTTCTGAATCCACCGATGTTCCGCAAATTCTTTATAATGTTCCTGGTCGTACCGCTGTTGATCTTCTGCCAGAAACCGTGGCTCGTTTGGCTGAGTTTGAGAATGTTGTCGCCATTAAAGATGCAACGGCTGACCTCTCAAGAGTGGCAATTACTCGTGAACTTTGTGGTGATTCTTTTATCCAACTCACTGGTGATGATGCAACTGCTCTCGATTTCATTCAAGCAGGAGGCAAAGGAGTGGTCTCTGTTACTGCTAATATTGCTGCTGCAGATATGGCTAGAATGATGAAGTTGGCTTTGGCTGGGCAAATTGATGAAGCGAGAATAATTAATAAAAGATTGATGACTCTACATACCAACCTGTTTGCAGAATCAAATCCCATTCCGGTGAAGTGGGCTGCGCATAAGTTAGGTTTGATTGATACTGGTGTCATCCGTTTACCCATGACTGAGTTGAGCCGAGAAGCTCAACCTATTGTTACACAAGCTCTTATCGATGCTGGTGTACTGTAATTTAGGATTTTAAATGAATTTGAACAATCGGTTTGTCATTAGTGCTGTTGTTACTGTTATGTTAGCAGGCTGTGCTGGAAGTGCTGAAGAACGTAGACAAGCAAAACAAGACTTTAACTATTTAGAAACGGAACCATTAAAAGAGTGGAATCAACCTGAAGGAACGCAAAAAGAGCAATACCCCCAATACGCGATACCTAGCGGGCAGTTCAAAGGGGGCATTGGCAGAGATGTTGATATTCGACCTCCGCAACAAATTTTGCAGTTGATTCCCGGTGCTCGAGCGGAGACTCAAAATGGAGATGTGACACTCTGGTTGGCTCGTGAAGAGAATTTAGATCGTGTTTGGCAGACCATCCTTACCATGATTGAAGAGAGAAACGTCCCTATTCGAACCCAAACAGATTCTCGCATTGATACGGATTGGTTTACTTGGGTATCAGCGGATGAAGAGAAATTACTGCGCAGCCGTTCATCTATAGACAAAGTGAATCAGGGATCGCGTTATGGTTTTCGTGTGTCTCAAATTGATTGGGAGGAAGATGGTAAAAATGTACCAGTAACCGCAGCTAATAAAGAGCGATATAACACGTTAATGGTTAATTTAATTACCTCAGCTTATGATCAAGAGTTACGTGAAGAGGCAAGGATACGCGCGGAAGAGTTAGTGAAACAGATCCATATTAGTATGGGGCAAGACCGAAGTGGGCTACCAATTATTATTGCTCGTGCGCCATATAATGTCGTTTGGCAGCGTTTGCCTGAGTTGCTACCAGCTCTCGGTCTGACACTAGAAGAGAAGAACCGCTCTCAAGGAACTATGAAGGTAAAATATAAAGCGCCTGATGATGAGTTCTGGGAAAGTATTGGTACTAAGCCGATCTCTTTTGAAAGAAACAGCTATAACCTTCAATTGGGGGATTTAGGCAATAGAACATCTCTTAATATTACAGATGGAACGGGTAAACCTGTGAACGAGGAAGTACTAGAAAGTATCGTGCCTGTATTAGCCGCGGTCATCGAACAGTCGAATAATGGTTCTTCAACAGTGGAGTAACAAACCAATTAACACCGAAAAATGGCGTCTAAATTAGACGCCATTTTTTATTGTTCATAATCAGTGGATGGTGGGGGTTTCTGTTCCGTACTTTCTTGAGGAACATATTTTTTTTTGTAACCTTTAATGTGTCGACCTACGTTCAATTTGTCGGCATAACGAAATGCGGCAATGTTGCCAAACACAAAAGCAAAAACAATTATTAAGATAACCCAAAAATTAGTGAGAAAGTCCATATAGCCCTCCTATCGATGACAGATATTGGTCACATATTGATTATAGAGCCTTTCCAGTTCAGATAATACCGTCGCTTTTCCTTCGATGTTACTGGATAAAATCGTAGACTTTAGCTGCTCTAAAGAGAGCTGTTTGATGAATACCTCACTGAGGGCGAAGTAACTGATATGCCACGGCTCTTGTGCTACACCTTGTTGATAGTGATGATAAGGAAGGAAGAAACCCAAATGATCTATCTGTTCGGTTAGCCATGAACTGAACTCAGCTTGATGTCCAGTTTGATACTCCCATGGTTCCAGTTGTAGTGAAACGCCGTCGGGAATCATATTTCCAGCATAGACATCGAGATCTGTTCCCCAGTGATGTCGGCTTGCTCCAGGTAATGCTGACCACCGCATGATGGCATCAACTTTCTCAATGTCAGAGAGCGTACTTATCTCAATCGGTTGGCTTTGAGCATCCAAAATAGGAGCGGCGCCAGAGAATTTATTATTCCAAATCTGTTTCTGTCGCTCAAAATCTCTAAAGCTACTGGCAATCATCAGATCAAATCCAGCTTGCTTTGCCGCCGCTTTAAGGGCAAAAAAAGGAGTATGAACTTGTGTATGCAGCCATCTTGAAGGGATGTTGCAAAGGGGGGTTAAGTGGCCTTTATCTTGGCCACTTAGTTGCGCTGAAGTTATTAACTTTTTTGTCATGCAAACAGATTATCAAGTACTTTCTGATACATATCAGTGAGCCTTTCCAGATCTTGTACTTTAACGCACTCATTTACTTTATGGATGGTGGCATTGACTGGGCCTAATTCAATCACTTGCGCGCCCATTTGAGCAATAAATCGACCATCTGATGTGCCCCCTGTGGTTAGCAGCTCTGGTCTGTGTTTGTTCACAGAATCAACAGCGTTAACCACCGCGGTGAGTAGATCGCCAGTATCGGTTAAAAATGGCAATCCGCTAAGCGTCCAGTCAACCTTATATTTAAGGTGGTGCGCGTCTAAAATTGAGTAGATACGCTTTTTAATCTCATCAGGAGTCACTTCTGTTGAGAAGCGCAGGTTGAACTGAACATGAAATTCTCCTGGAATGACGTTAGTAGCACCAGTGCCTGCCGACAGATTGGGGATTTGGAAACTGGTGGGCGGAAAAAATTCGTTGCCGTTATCCCAAGTTGTTTCTGTTAACTCTGCAATTGCTCGCAATGATTGATGAATAGGGTTGTTGGCTAGTTGCGGGTAAGCAACATGACCTTGAATGCCTTGAATGATTAAATCACCCGTTATCGAGCCTCTGCGACCATTTTTTACGACATCACCGACAGCATAAGTGCTTGAAGGCTCGCCGACTATACACATGTCTATTAGCTCATTACGTTCGGTTAGGGCATCCACCACACGTGTAGTACCATTTATAAATGGTCCCTCTTCATCTGAGGTAATTAAAAAAGCGATAGAGCCTTTATGGTTCGGGTGCTCTGCAATAAATCGTTCCACAGCAACAATCATGCAGGCTAAAGAGCCTTTCATGTCTGCAGCGCCACGAGCGTAGAGGTAATCATCGATAATAGTGGGTTCAAAAGGTGGTGTTTTCCACTGTTTGATATCTCCGGCAGGTACAACATCAGTGTGACCTGCAAAAGCGAACAGTGGCGCTTGTGTCCCACGTCTGGCCCAGAAATTAGTGGTATCTTCGAAAACCATCTCTTCAATGGTGAATCCTAGAGCTTTTAAACGTTGAATCATGAGCTCTTGGCAACCGGCATCAATTGGAGTAACTGACTGGCGTTGCAGAAGATCGATGGCGAGATCGAGTACAGGGCTATCTGACATAAAGCGAAAAATCCTTTTCTAAAATTTGTTGGGTTGTTAGCTAAAAATTTCTTGATATTGAGCGGGTTTAAATCCAAGAAAGTACTGGTCATTATGAATTAATAATGGGCGTTTAATCATGGCTGGGCTTGCAATAAATAAAGCAATGGCCGTGTCATCATTTAGGCTCTGTTTTTGCTCGTCACTCAACTGTCGATAAGTCGTACCGCGCTTATTTATGACCGCATCTAAACCTAACTCTGAGATAAATGTCCGTATCATCTCTTCGTTGATACCATCCACTCTGTAGTCATGAAAAGAAAAATCAATATTTTCGTTCTCTAGCCACTTTCGTGCTTTTTTGATGGTATCGCAATTTTTGATTCCTAACATCGTTGTAGACATGAATGTGACCTATGTGAAAATGTATGAGATACGTTAATATCTGTAAAGTGAGGTCTATTTATAGCGAGATTTGATCAGTGATACCAGCATAAAATGAATATTATCCATTATTGCAAGTGTAGGCATTTCCAAGAAGGGTAACAGAGGTACTGAAATAGAAGGGTTCAAAAATAACAATGGTGTCAGCGCCAGCGGTATATGCGGTCAAAATAAACTTGTACAGAGTGAGAACCTTCAAGTGGCGGTGCTAAGTTGGATGCTTCAAACGTAGAGCATCCGAACATAAGCAGAGATGTTATTAGCACACTGCTGAAACATTACGCTTGCGACTCTAGATAGAGCAGTGTTGCCGCAACTCGCGACTGAACTTTCAGCTTTTTGAGTAGACTTTTCATGTGAACTTTAACGGTTGCTTCAGAGATAAACAGTCGGTCCGCGATCTGTCTATTTCGAAAACCTTTAGAGACTTCTTGAAGAATTTCTGTTTCACGTTTAGTGAGTGATGCGAGTAAATCATCCATTTCAGTGGTTTGATGTAAGTACTCTTTTAACTGCTTTGAAAATACTGAACTGCCTTGCATCGCATCTTTAAGCAGTGTAATTAAATCATCAGGATCCGTATCTTTTAAAAGGTAACCATCAGCACCCGCTTCGATTAAGGTTTTCACATCTTGTCGACTGTCTGAGACTGTTAAGATAATGATTGTTGCCGTAATGTCTAACTTTCTCAAGGCATTGAGAGTGTCTAAACCGGACATTCCTTTCATATTTAAGTCAAGAAGAACGAGATCAGGCTCCTCTTGTTGAATGAGTGCAACGGCATCTGCGCCATTGCTTGCTTCTCCAACCAGTGAAAACTCGGGTTCATAGGACAGCAGTTGACCAATCCCTCTTCTCATCAGCGGGTGATCATCAACAATGACTACATTCCACATTGTTACTTCTCCTAGTTATTGATTATTTAAAGGGAAAATCAAGCTTATTTGACAGCCTAAATGGGGCTCGGATTTAATAGATATTACCCCATTTATTCTACTGGCTCTCTCTTGCATGATGGATAAACCGTAATGATTCGTTTTGCTGATGCTAGAGTCAAATCCACAGCCGTTGTCGGAAATGGTAATGTGGCCGTTATTATCAATTTGTTCACTTTTTATCGAGATTTCAGTCGCTGCTGAATGCTTAATAGCGTTTAAAACACCTTCCCTGATTAACTGTAACAGATGTACGTGATGGTGTGCATCTAATGGTATAGAAGATAGGCTGTTATTTACTGAAATTGAGGCATTACTCTGCTTTGTTAAAGGCTTTAGCATCTCTTCAAGGGCATCATTAAAGTTGGTTTCTTTAATGGTTAAGCGGAAAGTACTGAGCAGCTCTCTAAGCTCTAGATAGGCACTTTTCAACCCCTCATCAAGCTCGATTAAGGTGGCATTAGTCTCTTCTGCATTAGGACAATCACACTGACCAATTTGGCGTTTTAACAACGTAGTTTGAATCTTTAAGTAAGAGAGGGCTTGCGCAAGTGAGTCGTGCAGCTCCCTAGCAATCGTGGCACGTTCATCCATCAGTAGCAGCTGCTGAGCCTGCTTTTGTGACTGGTTATAATAGAGACCTCGGCTGAGAATATTCACCACGTTGAGAATTAGATTTTGATCTGGACAAGGCAGTTCATATTGCCACGCAAGGTAACCTAATGTTTCACCATCTAAGATCAGTGCTTCTTTGTGCCAGTCTTGCGATAGAGGTTCGCCAGCATTGATTTCCCAGATAGCACCATTGTCCTCTTCTACCGTGAGTTTTACGGCTACTAACCCTTCCGTTTTAACGAGAGTATCAAGCATTATTTGAAAGTTATCCTGACTTAATTCTGATTCAGAAAGCTGTTGTGAGCATAGATAAAGTACTTGTAATGAGCTATTGGCTTGACTTACTTTTCGAGTTTTGTTTTCAACTGTCTGTTCTAAATTATGGTAGCTATCCCCTAGCTCTTTTGCCATTCGATTAAACGTATGGCCAAGGCGCGCAATTTCATTATCGCCTGATATGTCGACCATTAAGTTAAAGTTACCCTGTTTCATCTCTTTGCTTGCGGCAACCAGTTGATTGAGAGGATAAACAATCTTTTTTTGAGTAAAACGAATAATGAAAAGCGTTGCAATAAAAATCAACCCCAATCCTGCCCCGCCCACCAAAGAGAGTATTTTTAATTTGTTTTCAGAGAGCTGTTGCAACTGAAATACAAAAAGATCGATCTCTTCAACAAATTTAGAGACATCTTGAAGATACGCCTGTTTATGTTTACTTTTCAGCAGCGGTTCTAGTATCGACCAGCGGTGTAAAATGTGGTGATATTGAATTTCAATGTGATCTGGGACCAGCATGTTTTCAACCGAGGTGAGGGAGGGGGATTCTAGTGATTTTGCAAACTGCTTTAAGTGCTGCTCGAGCAACGGAGATTGTGTTTCTATATCAAGAGCTAATCGATAGCTCTGCATTCTTAATGAGCCGGATACATTTACCGTCGCGGCATCTTTTAAACTAGAAGAAAGAGTAAGAAGAGCTACACTTGTAGTCGTGAAAGAGAGGATTAGAATCAGAATCATAACTCTTGCGACTGTACTGGTGACGGTAGTATTAGCGTTAGGCAATGTTCACACTCTGGTAATTAAAATAGTGAACTTGAAATATATCAAAGAGAAGAGAACAATTGTTAAATTTGTGAGTAGGGATGGTTTGAAAATTGATCCAAAACAATAATCAACTTGAATAACACTAAGTGGTTATATCGTCAAAGATACGATCTTTTAAAATTACTAGGTAACTCTTAAGTATTGTATTGTAAAGGTTAATTTGTTGTTAATTACACGTTAATTAACCAGTATTTGGAGTGGCAGTGGTCGATTTATCAAAGAGACGTCTGTTTAGGCGTTCATCAGAAAAGGGTATTGATACTCAACAGCGAATGCCTTGGATACATAATCAAGCTCAATTTACCGATGATTGTACTCGATGTGGAAAGTGTTTAGATATCTGCGAAACAAACATCATTATTAAAGGAGATGGCGGTTTTCCTGCCATAGATTTTACCAAAGGTGAATGTACGTTTTGTAAAAAATGCAGTGATGTATGTCCCGAAGCATTATTTGACCTCGATGTAGCCCCTGTGTGGCTGCATAAAGTGACAATTAATAGTGATTGCTTAGCAACAAAATCAGTTGAGTGTCGCAGTTGTTCAGAACTCTGCGAGCCAATGGCAATAAAGTTTCAATTAACCATCGGAAATGTAGCTCAACCAAGATTGGATTTAGATAAATGCACCGGATGTGGAGCTTGCGTCGCAATATGCCCAGTTTCTGCAATATCGATGAAATTATAAATAATAAGTAACAAAAGAGAGTGAAGTCGTGCCGAAATCTAACAACGAGCAGATATTTGATAATTTACCGAATAACGAGGTGCATATTTCTAGCCTAATCATTCACGTAAAACCTGAATACTTAGAAAGCACAAAAAAAAGAATTTTAGAGTTACCCAACACAGAAATCTACGGTGAGAGCAAAGAGGGCAAGATCATTGTTGTCCTTGAAACGGAAAACCAAGGGTTTATTACAGATTCAATCGATAAAATTAATAATTTTGACAGTGTATTAAGCACTGCGTTGGTATTTCACCAAATTGAACACTTTGATTCGCAATGTGAGGATGAATCATGAAAATGACAAGACGTGCGTTTGTTAAAGCAAACGCAGCTGCTTCTGCAGCAGCAGTAGCAGGGATAACACTGCCTGCGTCAGCGACTAACTTGATTGTAAGTTCTGATCAGACAAAGATTAAATGGGATAAAGCGCCTTGTCGTTTTTGTGGTACAGGTTGTTCGGTACTAGTTGGAACCCAGAACGGTCGCGTTGTAGCGACTCAAGGGGATCCTGAAGCACCCGTAAACCGTGGCCTTAACTGTATAAAAGGCTATTTCCTTTCAAAAATCATGTACGGCAAAGATCGTGTAGAAACGCCAATGCTTCGCATGAAAGATGGTCAATACCATAAGGAAGGCGATTTTGCTCCTGTGTCTTGGGATAAAGCATTCGATGTAATGGCGGAAAAATGGAAAGCAGCGCTAAAAGCCAAAGGACCAACAAGTGTTGGTATGTTTGGTTCTGGCCAGTGGACTATCATGGAAGGTTACGCGGCTTCTAAATTGATGAAAGCAGGCTTTCGTTCAAATAATCTTGACCCTAATGCTCGTCACTGTATGGCCTCTGCGGTAGGTGGGTTTATGCGTACTTTCGGTATTGATGAGCCTATGGGTTGTTACGATGACTTTGAACATGCTGATGTGTTTGTCCTTTGGGGTTCAAATATGGCCGAGATGCATCCCGTATTATGGACGCGTATTGCTGACCATCGTTTAAGTAACCCGCACGTTAAAGTAAACGTATTATCGACGTACTATCACCGTTCGTTTGAACTTGCTGATAGAGGTATGATTTTCGAACCACAAACTGACTTAGTCATTGCCAACTTCATTGCTAACTACATCATTCAAAGTGATTCAGTGAATTGGGACTTTGTTAATAAACATACCCACTTTAAACGTGCGACCACCGATATCGGTTATGGTCTACGTGACGAACATCCTCTTCAGAAAAAAGCAAAAAATCCAAACGTGGGTAAACTAAACCCAATGAACTTTGAAGAGTATAAAAAATCAGTTTCTGAGTATACGGTTGAAATGGCTTCAAAGCAGTCACGTGTATCTGAAAGTGATCTTATTGCGATGGCGAAACAGTACGCTGATCCTAAAGTGAAAGTGATGTCACTTTGGACCATGGGTATGAACCAGCACACTCGTGGTGTTTGGATGAACAGCTTGGTTTACAATATTCACCTGTTAACGGGTAAGATCTCTCAGCCAGGTAACGGTCCATTCTCACTAACAGGTCAGCCATCAGCATGTGGTACAGCACGTGAAGTGGGTACATTCTCACATCGTCTGCCAGCTGATTTAGTGGTTGCTAATCCTAAGCATCGTAAAATCGCTGAAAAAATTTGGAAACTGCCAGAAGGTACTATTCCACCAAAACCAGGTTTCCATGCCGTAATGCAAGATCGTAAATTGAAAGATGGCGTTCTTAATGCTTATTGGGTGATGTGTAACAACAACATGCAAGCTGGACCAAACATCAATGAAGAGCGTCTTCCTGGTTATCGTAATCCGGAGAACTTCATTGTCACTTCTGATCCGTATCCCACGGTTACTGCTCAAGCATCTGATCTTATTCTGCCGACGGCAATGTGGGTAGAAAAAGCGGGTGGTTATGGTAATGCCGAGCGACGTACTCAGTTATGGCATCAGCAAGTGAAACCTTTTGGTGACGCAAAATCTGATCTGTGGCAGATCATGGAGTTCAGTAAGCGCTTTAAGATGGAAGAAGTGTGGGGCGAAGACCTGCTGGCTAAAGCACCGCAGTATCGTGGTAAAACCATGTTTGATATCTTGTTCCAAAATGGACAAGCTGACGCATTCCCATTGTCAGAATCACCAGAGCTGAATGACGAGTCACATGACTTTGGCTTCTATGTTCAAAAAGGTCTGTTTGAAGAGTATGCGACGTTTGGTCGTGGACACGGACATGATTTAGCACCATTTGATACCTACCATAAAGTACGTGGTCTACGCTGGCCTGTGGTTGATGGTAAAGAGACCAAATGGCGCTTTTCCGAAGGACATGATCCATACGTTACAAAAGGCGCTGGTTTTGAGTTCTATGGTAAGCCAGATGGCAAAGCAAATATTATCTTTGCACCGTATGAAGCGCCACCAGAGATGCCAGATGCAGAGTACGACATGTGGTTATGTACTGGCCGTGTTCTTGAGCACTGGCATACAGGTAGTATGACCCGTCGTGTTCCTGGGTTATATAAAGCGGCTCCTGATGCGCTTTGCTACATTCACCCTGATGACGCTCAAGCGAAAGGTTTACGTCGTGGTGATGAGGTATTGCTTGCTTCTCGTCGTGGTGAAGTTCGTTGCCGAATAGAGACTCGTGGTCGAAATCGTCCACCCGTTGGTTTGGTATTTGTTCCTTTCTTTGACGCACGAATTCTTGTGAATAAATTGATTCTGGATGCAACAGATCCGCTGTCTAAACAGACGGATTATAAAAAGTGTCCAATTAAGATCACAAAAATTTAATCAGCTGAATGAATGTAGCCAAAAGGCGGAGATTTACAATGAAACGAATATTGATAGCGATAATGACTGCGGGCTTATTATTAGCTGGTGCAGTACAAGCTGAAACCAATCAACTCGACAACCCTGGAGGAATCGGTGGTGTTGAATCGTTACGTGGTGTAGCTGAGTTAGAAGTCACTCGTCCTGCGGATGACTTTAAACGGTTTCCAAGGGATCACGCTGCAGGTCTTGAAAGTGATTATGTATATCAACCTCCATTGATACCACACTCGATTCGTAACTACGAAGTCTCTCTGAATGCGAATAAGTGTTTAGCGTGCCATAGTTGGAAAAATGCGAAAGAGATGGGCGCAACTAAAATCAGTGTGACGCACTACCAAACTCGTGATGAGCAGGTATTATCAGATGTTTCGCCTCGTCGATACTTCTGTTTACAGTGCCACGTACCTCAAGCAGATGCGAAAGCATTGATTGGGAATGATTTTGAACGTGTCGATTCTTTGCGCTACTAATTATAGCCATAGTTGATAGAGAGGCTATATATGAAATTACCAAGCATAATCACTACGTTTTGGAGACGGTTGAAGACGCCAAGTAAAGTTGCCGCTGGTGTTGTGTTGTTCATGGGCTTTGCGGGTGGTTTACTTTTCTGGGGTGCATTTAACACCGGAATGGAGTACACCAATACCGAAGAGTTCTGTTCAGGATGTCATGCTCCGATTGTGAAAGAGATACGTGAAACTATTCACTTCTCTAACCGTTCTGGGGTCCGCGCCATCTGTTCAGACTGTCACGTACCTCATAACTGGACTGATAAAATTATCCGTAAAGTTCAAGCGTCAAAAGAGCTGTTTGCATTTGCAATAGGCACGATTGATACTGATGAGAAATTTAAAGCTCGTCGCGCTCATTTAGCAGACCGAGAGTGGAAACGAATGAAAGGCAATAACTCGCAAGAGTGTCGAAATTGTCATGAATTTGATTACATGGATTTCTCAGAACAAGGTCCACGAAGTGCTAAGCAGCATTCAACGGCTTTAGCCAAAGGCGAAAAAACCTGTGTGGATTGTCACAAAGGTATTGCGCATAAGCTGCCTGATATGAAAGGCGTTGAAGGCTGGCAGTAACTCTGCAGCGAATATAGGATGAATAGATAATGAGCACATTAGAGTCGGTTATTTGGCACGTACTAGGTTACGCTGCGATGCCTACCATCGTATTGGCAGGATTTGCAGGCGTTGCCGCCGTTTCGTTATGGTTACTGTCACTAGGTAAAGATAAAAACATTTAGTGATTAACCAAACCAAGTGTTATAAAAGTCATGCTTAACCGCATGACTTTTTTTTGGTTTCGATAAAGCGGAATGGGTTATTTCAGTAGGTAGAGAGATAAGAAGCCTACCCAGCTTATTAGCAGTAATGTCCAAGGTAGAATGGAACGAGTAGATTGAACGGTATCGTTTGTTTTTGAAGACTGTACTGTGTCTAATTCTGCTGGTTGCGGTACTGACTGCCGTGTTTTCTTTTTCTGTTTATCGACTTGTCGAGCTTTCTCTTTTTGCTGCTGTTTATACAGAGCAATGCCTTTTTGAATGCCTTGTGCAATTAATTTTGTCTGATCTTTATTTTGCCCCTGTTTTTGAATGGCTTTAGCCATCACAGCCGCTTCTTGTTGTGTCTCTGGTGAGATGGTGGTTTGTGAGGTGTGTTTTTTCGCCATAAGAGAGAGCCCAATTCGTAAAGTGGTTGAATTATGGCAATATCGTACCAACCTTTTTATATATATAAACCACATTAAGGATAAAAGTGTCGTTTTCTTTTGATTCGTATGACGAGCATGGAATGATCAAACCACCCATATGGCTTTGGGCTGGCTGGTTGCTATTGAGCAGAGCTTGGGCTGTGTTTATTATGGCTGGTGCAAGCAGGGATAAAGGGGCGGATTTATTAGCACTTTTCTATCCAAGCAATGATGTCTTTTATGTTGGTTTAGGGTTGGGCTTTCCCGTTGTATTGTTAATGTGGTTACAAGGGATGAAAAATAAGCGTTATCGGTGTGTGCACCAATTTTGGCGATTTGGGAAATTCATCACATTAGCCATACTGATGATTGATATCGCTATGGTCATTAATAACCTATTGCTGAATCATGGACGTTTCCATTGGGCAACAGCGGTAACTTTATTGCTACAGGCTTGGTTTTTACTGTTTATATTTCGAAGCAAAAGAGTTAGAGCGACCTTCGAGGAAAGTAAACTTGGATAACCAATACCTGATTATGATCATATCTTCGCACATTCAAATGCTTAAACTAGACTGAATACACTATTTTAATAACAAATAAGTATAAGGAATCTTCAATGTCGTTCTCATCACAATCTGCAATACTTCCCAATGCTGGCTCATTTGCACTGTATGTGACATTCAATGTAAAAAATGCAGAGCAACACGTCTTACAGCAGTTACAGTTGATACCAAGTTTGGTTGACGATTTGAATAAACAGCAGGATGGTGCAAATTTGAATGTGGCTATTTCGTTCAGTTACTCAATGTGGGAAAAAATGGATCAAGCCATGCCCGATGAGTTAAAAGAGTTTACACCATTGGGTAGTGGAGATATCACCGCTCCAGCAACTGGGGGAGATATTCTGCTCCATATTCACTCCAATCGTCATGATCTGCACTTTTATATTTTGCGTAAGCTTCTGTTACTTTGCGAAGGGAACCTTGAGGTTGTGGATGAAACCTATGGTTACCGCTACTTAGATTCTCGTGATATGACTGATTTTATTGATGGGACTGAAAACCCGAAAGATGAGGGACGTTCAGAGGTTGCCATTATCCACGATGGTAATTTTGCTGGTGGCAGTTATGTGATGGTGCAGCGTTTTATTCATAATTTACCTGCTTGGAATCGTCTGTCGGTAGCGGCACAAGAGAAAGTCATTGGTCGAACAAAACCAGATTCAATTGAACTTGATGATGTGCCAAAAGCTTCCCATGTTGGACGTGTTGACATTAAAGAAGAGGGGAAAGGAGTTAAGATATTGAGACACAGTTTACCATATGGCTCTGTATCGGGTGAACACGGTCTATTATTCATTGCTTACTGTAATAGGGTGCATAACTTCAAAGTAATGCTAGAGAGCATGTATGGAGAGACTGACGGGCATAGCGATCAAATGTTGAAATTCACGACGGCTGTTACAGGTGCATACTTCTTTACACCTTCAGTGGAGATGCTGAATATTCTTAAGCTTAGTGCTTAGTGCTTAGTGCTTAGTGCTTAGTTATTATTGTTAATACAAAAAAACGCTGTCCAATGGACAGCGTTTTTATCAATACGAAGTATAATTTACTTGTTGATGCGCAGTACAGTTGACTCGCCAACAGTGATAGCACCAGAAAGCTTATGAAGCTCTTTGATTTCATCCATGTTAGAGATGACAACAGGTGTTAACGTTGATTTTGCTTTCTCTTCAAGAAGAGCGAGATCAAATTCGATGATAGTGTCACCAATTTTAACTTCTTGTCCTTCTTCAGCAATACGTGTGAATCCTTCACCTTTAAGCTCAACAGTATCAATACCGAAATGAACAAATAGCTCGATGCCATCAGTAGATTCGATAGAGAATGCATGGTTTGTTTCAAAAATCTTGCCGATAGTGCCGTTAACAGGTGCAACCATTTTGTTGCCTGTTGGTTTAATAGCAATACCATCGCCAACAATTTTTTCAGCGAAAACGACATCAGGCACATCTTCAATGTTAACTATTTCGCCAGACAGTGGAGCGATAATTTCAATCGCATCTGCGTTTGCATTGTCATCAGATACTAGCTTTTTAATTTTGTCGAACAGACCCATTATATTTGCTCCTAGGCATATATTTGTCACTTTTCAAGTTAAGATCACTTTACTTTATTTTTAGATAAAATGCGCTGTAAAATCAGATTAAACAGCGCTTATTGATTGATCTTGAGCAAAATAATAGTAACTAGAACATCAAAGTTTATTCTAGATAATTTGAATAACTATACTCTTACTTACTATGTTGCGCGATAAATTTTTCAACGTGCGCTTCAATTTCTGCGGCGGTCGGCAGCAGAAGAGCTTCTTCAGCCATTGCTTTAACATCCACAAAATTTGAATTTCGAATCACTTTTTTAACTGCTGGAATAGAGATGCCACTCATGCTAAATTCATCTAAACCCATACCAAGAAGAAGAAGTGTCGCGCGCTCATCACCAGCTAATTCACCGCACATGCCTGTCCATTTTCCTTCTTTATGGGAAGCGTCAATGACCTGTTTGATGACCAGTAAAACGGCTGGTGACAGTGGATTGTAAAGATGAGAGATCATCTCATTACCACGATCGACAGCTAACGTATATTGGGTTAAATCATTGGTACCGATAGAGAAGAAGCTCACCTCTTTCGCTAGATGGTGGGCAATGGCCGCTGCGGCTGGTGTTTCAACCATCACGCCAATTTCGATGTTTTCATCAAAAGCGAGGCCTTCGGTACGAAGTTCAATTTTATACTCTTCAATCGCTTTTTTCAGTTCACGGATCTCTTCAACAGAGATGATCATAGGAAACATGATTTGAAGCTTTCCGTGAGCAGAGGCACGTAAGATACCGCGAAGCTGATCTCGAAGGATTTCACGACGATCTAAACTGATACGAATGGCACGCCAGCCAAGAAATGGATTCATCTCTTTCGGTAGGTCCATATAAGGTAAATCTTTGTCACCACCGATATCCATAGTACGGATAATCACTGATTCACCATGCATCGCTTCTGCTACTTCTTTGTAAGCAATATACTGTTCCTCTTCTGTTGGAAGAGAAGTGCGATCCATGAATAAAAATTCTGTACGATAAAGGCCAACACCTTTGCCGCCATTTCGAATGATACCGTCACAATCTTTAACAGTACCGATGTTGCCGCACACTTCAACCTGTTTACCATCAAGGGTGATGGCGGGAAGATCTTTGAGTTTGGCTAATTCTTCTTTGTCTGCTTTGAATGCATCACTGATGGCTGTAAAGTGAGCAATTTCTTCTTCTGATGGATTTAATACAATCTTATTATTGATCGCATCTAGAACCATGATATCGCCATTTTTGGCTTGTACTGTAATGTCGTTGGTTCCAACAATCGCAGGCAGTTCTAATGAACGAGCCATAATCGAAGTGTGTGAAGTGCGACCACCAATGTTGCAAACAAAACCCAATACATAATCTAAATTGATTTGCGCGGTCTCAGATGGCGTTAAATCGTTAGCCACTAGGATAACTTCTTCATTAATATTGCTTAGAGAAACAATATTGATGCCTAAGGCATTTTTAATAAAGCGGTTACCAATATCACGGATATCAGTAGCTCGCTCTTTTAAGTAGTCATCATCTAAAGATTCGAGAGCACATGCTTGCTCTTCAATAACAGCATGAATAGCGGCATCAGTAGACATGTGGTCTTTTTTAATAAGGGCTAAAATCTCATCTTCTAACTCTTCATCTTCAAGCAGCATGATATGCCCTTCGAAGATTGCCTCTTTCTCTTCACCAAACGTGATTCGAGCTTTCTCTTTAACAATTTCTAGTTGCTGAGAAGACTTATTGCGTGCATCGAAAAAACGTTGAATTTCTGAGTCGATATCTGAATCAGAAATTGGGTTTGTATTTAAGACAATAGTACCTTCTTTAAGTAAAAGTACTTTACCAAAAGCGATACCTGGAGATGCTAGAATACCTGAAATCATAGCTTACCTTTGAACAATAAATAGTTGAGGGGTATTACGAACGTTCGTAATTAGTGTAGATCAGCCATTAGTGCAACTAACGCGTCTACTGCAGCTTCAGCTTGCTCACCTTCAGCAGATATGGTCACAACAGTCCCTTTAACTAGACCTAATGTCTGCAGTTTGAAAAGACTTTTAGCACTGGCGGTTTTGCCATTTGACGTCACAGAGATATCAGCATCAAACGATTTCGCTTCTTTTACAAACTGCGCCGCAGGGCGAGTGTGCAGGCCATTTTCTGCTGTGATTTCAACTTGCTTAGAATACATGTATTATCCCTCAAAAATATAGAAAAATGTGATTGATGTCTAAGTTTGAGTCTACCTTGGAAAAAGCGGTCTCGCCAGTTCCTAGTTTAGCTTAGGTTACTCAACACTGTTATTGACACTATTTGATTAAGTAGGTCATACATTTGCGACACTGTTCTCAAAGATGCAAAGGTATGACTGCAAGTCATCTTTATTTCTAGCTGCAAAATAAAGTAAATAGATAGTACCAATCCAGTGAACGAAATCAACAAAAAAACCCCTTACGGGGCTTTATTAATTAAAAAATTGATTTCAACACACAATTTTTGACGATTATTGTTGGTTCTCTTTTTCTGTAAAAATACCAGCAAATAGGGCGGTACTTAGGTAACGTTCTCCAGAACTTGGTAGGACAGTTACAATGGTTTTTCCTGCAAATTCAGGCAGCTCAGCCAATCGATTAGCAGCAACAACAGCGGCTCCAGAAGAGATGCCAGCAAGAATACCTTCCTCTTCCATTAAGCGGCGAGTCATTTCAATTGCATCTTCAGAAGTGACAGCTTCAACACGGTCAATAAGGTCAAGATCGAGGTTGCCTGGAATAAATCCAGCACCGATACCTTGAATTTTATGTGGAGCAGGTTTCACATCTTCACCTGCAAGTGTTTGGGCGATCACTGGTGATTCAGCAGGTTCTACCGCAACAGTGGTAATTGCTTTACCTTGTGTGCCCTTAATGTAGCGACTCACACCCGTTAAAGTACCACCAGTGCCAACACCAGCAACAAAAACGTCAACATTGCCATCAGTCGCATCCCAAATTTCTGGCCCCGTTGTTTTCTCATGGATTGCTGGATTTGCTGGATTATTAAATTGCTGCAGTAATAGGTACTTTTCTGGATCTTGCGCGACGATCTCTTCAGCTTTAGCAATGGCGCCATTCATGCCTTTAGACGCTTCAGTCAGTACTAAGTTAGCGCCTAATGCTTTTAATAACTTGCGGCGCTCCAAGCTCATTGATTCAGGCATAGTAAGAGTAAGTTTGTAACCACGAGCCGCGGCTACATAAGCAAGCGCAATACCAGTATTACCACTTGTAGGCTCGACTATCTCGATCTCTTTAGTCAGGGTACCTGCTTTTTCAGCTTCCCAGATCATATTGGAACCAATACGGCACTTAACACTGAAGCTTGGATTACGCGCTTCAATCTTTACTAATACATTACCGTTACTAACTCGATTTAGACGTACAAGGGGTGTATTGCCTATTGTCTGGCTGTTGTCTTCAAATATCTTGCTCATGTTTAAATTCCTTCAATACACGATAGGTTGTTAGGTATGCTGATTAGAATATGATGATAAGCAGCAATCGAAAAAGAATAAAACGTTATAACTTATGGATATATCTATATTAGAAACTGTATTTAGTTTTTAATGTATCTGTCACGATAGACATCAACCCACATGGCTGTTGCGCCACACACCGCAATGGGCATGACAAACAGATTTAAAATGGGAGTCATAGTAAATATAGTCACTAATGCGCCAAAGCTGATTGATTTTCCTCTGCGTTCTTTAAGATCATCTCTCATTGATTCAAAAGAGACCTTGTGATTATCAAACGGGTAATCACAGTATTGGATAGACATCATCCAGGCGGTGAACATAAACCACAGCACGGGGCAAACGGTTTGTCCTATGGCTGGGATGAACAGAAATAGAAACAGTCCTAATGCTTTAGGAAGGTAATACCTTAATTTTCGCCACTCTCGGTTTAATATACGAGGAAGATCTTTAATCGCATCAAATACCCCACCAGAGGGCGCGGGTTGCCCCGTTAGTTTTGCCTCTAAGTGTTCGGCGAGTAATCCATTAAATGGAGCGGCTATCCAGTTGGCAATGGTGCTGAAAAAATAGGAGAAAGTGGCTAATACCGCGATTACAATTAACGGCCACAACAGATAAGATAACCAATCAAGCCATGAGGGCACATAACTCAGCAGAGCATTAATCCAGTCACCGATTTGAGAGTATATGAGCGTGAACGCTCCCCCTAAAAGTAAAAAGTTAATCACTAAGGGAATAATGACAAATCGACGTATGCCAGGCATTTTACATAGTGATATTCCTTGAAAAAAGTAACTTGCGCCACTTTTGCTATCATTAAATGTTCTTTTTGTCAGTGAAGATTGGGTCATTTTGCCTCCATTAAGTTACGCTCATGGTAAAACGAGAGCTATTAAGATTCAATGAACTCCTCATAAACGATGAAAAAAGTCCTTAAGCACTCTTTAACCACTATCAAAAGAGTCATAAGCTTGATAAATTGATAAAAAAACAGTGATAAAGCGATACTCATGCGATAGGATCGCTCGATAGAAGTTATAAATTGCACATTTATTATTTATTCCAATTTGGGAATGAAAACATTGAGATTTTGAGATGCAGGAATTGCGACTTGTTCTGATTATTGTAGGAGCACTGGCTATCAGTGCACTACTGTTTCACGGCCTTTGGACTAGCCGAAAAGAAAATGCAGCGAAATTTGGCAATAAACCGCTAAATAAAGTGGATTTTGAAAGTAAAGATGATCCGATACTTGAGAGGAAGGTTCCGGCGACGCCACTTAAACCTGAGCCCATCGCCAAGGCGAGAAAAGAGCCCGGATTTAATTTTAGTCATGATGAAATTAAAGGTGATCCTCTGTTTGATGAGAGTGAAATAATAGAGGAAGAAGAAGTTATTGATGCCGCCCCTTCTATGGAGCCGGCAATATCAACAGAGCTGAATATTGAACCTGTTGTCGCTGAAGAAGTGACATTCTCTGCATACTCAGTAGATGAAAGCAGTGACAATGAACCACTGCAAACCGTTGTCTTTGAGGCTGCAGTTGAAGCTGAAACTGCCGTCGAAGAGAGTACCAAAGCATTAGATAATAGTGTGAGCGTTAACGAGAGCAAGCTCGAAGAAGATATGTTGGTGATGCATGTGCATATTTCCGGTGAGGAGCGTTTTAATGGACCTGAACTTTTTGATAGCTTAGAGCAAAATGGCTTATTATTTGGTGATATGGATATTTATCATCGCCACTCTGATCTTTCTGGATTGGGTGAGAAGCTGTTTAGTGTTGCCAATATGGTGGCACCGGGCGATTTTAGGATGGATAGCATTGAAAATTTCTCGACTCCAGGCGTCTCTTTCTTTATGGCATTGCCGTGTTATGGTGAGCCTGAACATAACTTTAAACTCATGTTAAGAATCGCACAGCAGATTGCGGATGATCTCGGTGGCCATGTTCTCGATGATAAACGCAATTTAATGAGTCCGAATAAATTGGATGAGTATCGAACTCGGGTTCGAAAATTTGCTAGCACCGCACACTAAGAATTTTATTAAGAAGTAAGGCTCCTAAATTGGAGCCTTTTTTCGATTAAAGCATAACGAGAGACACCATGAAAAATGACATCATAGAACAGTTGAATCAGTTAAAAAGCACGATTAACTATCATGGCTATCGTTATTACGTAGAAGACAGTCCTGAAGTGCCTGATGCCGAATATGATCGATTAATGCAACAACTATTTACGATTGAAACTGAGCATCCTGAGTTAGTGACAATTGATTCACCGAGCCGCAGGGTTGGTGGTGTTCCGTTGGATGCATTTACCCAAGTTAGCCACACCATTCCTATGCTCTCTTTGGATAATGCGTTTTCTGATGAGGAGCTAGACGCTTTTGAGAAGCGGATTCAAGAGCGCTTGTTGGGAGAGCGTGTCTCAATCTACTGTTGTGAGCCGAAACTGGATGGCTTAGCCGTGAGTTTAATGTATGAACTGGGTGTATTGGTTCAGGCTGCGACTCGTGGCGATGGAACTACTGGTGAAAACATTACTGAAAATGTTCGCACTATCAAATCTATCCCATTGCGATTACAGGGTGAAGGCTGGCCCGAGCGCTTAGAGGTTCGAGGTGAAGTCTTTATGCCAAAATCGAGTTTTGATGCGTTGAACGCGCGCGCGATAAAACGAGGTGAAAAGATCTTTGCAAACCCAAGAAATGCAGCAGCAGGAAGCTTGCGCCAGCTAGACTCTAAAGTGACTGCAACACGTGCGCTTAGCTTTTATGCCTACAGTGTGGGCGTTGTTGAAGGAACGGAACTTAAAAACAGTCACTATGATCGATTCGTACAGCTTAAAGGCTGGGGATTACCAATGTGCGGCGAGACTAAGCAGTGCTCAGATTTAGATCAAGTGAAAGCTTATTATCAAGATATCATGGCTCGTCGTGAACAGCTCAGTTATGAGATTGATGGGGTCGTCATTAAGGTGGACAGCATCGCGTTGCAACAACAGTTAGGTTTTGTTGCTCGAGCACCTCGCTGGGCCATCGCGTATAAATTTCCAGCGCAAGAGGAGTTAACCACTCTTAACGACGTGGAGTTTCAGGTTGGACGTACTGGCGCGATTACACCTGTGGCCAAGTTGGAGCCAGTATTTGTCGGCGGGGTGACGGTCAGTAATGCTACTCTGCACAACGCCGATGAGATTGAACGCTTGCAAGTTCGTATTGGTGATACGGTGATTATCCGTCGTGCAGGGGATGTTATCCCTCAAATCGTTAGTGTGGTAGAGAGCCGTAGGCCAGCAGACAGTAAAGCGATTGTCTACCCAACAACCTGCCCGGTGTGTGACTCTGCGGTGGAACGAATTGAGGGGGAGGCGACCACTCGATGCAGCGCTGGATTAGTCTGTAAAGCTCAGCGTAGTGAAGCGGTAAAGCACTTCGTCTCTCGTAAAGCGATGGATGTTGATGGTTTAGGGGTAAAAGTGATTGAGCAGCTGGTTGAGCGTGAGATGATCGATACTCCGGCGGATCTGTTTACCCTCTCAGCGGGCGTTATTACAGTACTGGATCGTATGGGGCCTAAATCGGCACAAAATGTGGTGAATTCGTTAGAGAAATCAAAACAGACCACTTTAGCCCGTTTCTTATATTCATTAGGCATTCGTGAAGTGGGGGAGGCAACCGCGTCCAATTTAGCCAATCACTTCTTAAGCCTTGACGCCATTCAAAACGCCAATCATGAGCAGTTATTAGAGGTATCTGATGTGGGTGATATTGTTGCTAAACATATTATCAGCTTCTTCAAAGAACCTCATAATCAACAAGTTGTAACCAATTTAATCAAAGCCGGTATTACTTGGCCTACGATAGCAGCGTTAGATGTCAGTGTTGAACGAGCACTGGAAGGGAAAATAGTGGTTTTAACGGGCACCTTATCGCAACTCTCTCGTAGTGACGCTAAAGCGGCGCTGCAACAGCTAGGAGCAAAAGTGTCTGGCAGTGTCTCTAAAAAAACCGACATTGTGTTTGCTGGAGAGTCTGCGGGTTCTAAGTTAACCAAAGCACAAGAGTTAGGTATTGAGATAAAAGATGAACAAGATCTCGTGGATATTATCGCGTTAGGTTAACTTTTTCGGATCTGAGAATGGTAGTGGATTTATATGGGCCAGCTCACGCGAGTTGTCATTCTTGTTTTTTAAAGTTAAATAAGTGATATGTTCGATGGTTGGAAGCTAAAAAAAAACGCATATTTCAATTAGCGTTAATACGGCAATTGTAGAATTACACCACAGTGTTAAAATAGTCCGCATATTTGCAACAGGCAGTGAATGTTACTGCGACAATATTTGAATAAAGGGTCCTTTAAATGACGGTTAAAACTCGTTTCGCTCCTAGCCCAACAGGCTATCTTCATATCGGTGGTGCTCGTACTGCACTTTACTCTTGGTTATATGCGAAAAGCCAAGGCGGTGAATTTGTGCTGCGTATCGAAGATACAGATCTAGAACGCTCAACCCAAGAAGCGGTTGATGCCATTTTAGAAGGTATGGAGTGGTTAGGTCTTGATTGGGATGAAGGTCCATACTACCAAACCAAACGTTTTGACCGTTACAACGAGTTTGTAGACAAGCTACTTGCACAAGATAAAGCCTATAAATGTTATGCGTCTAAAGAGTTGCTTGATGAGATCCGTGAAGAGCAAACTGCCAATGGCGATATTGCACGTTATGATGCGAAACATCCGAAAGTGATCGCTGTTAACGCTGCGGCAACCGATGGTGAGCCATGTGTGATTCGTTTCCGTAACCCTAAAGAGGGCACGGTGGTCTTTGAAGACCAAATACGCGGAAAAATTGAGATTGCAAATAGTCAGTTAGATGACTTGATTATTCGTCGTAGTGACGGCGCACCAACTTATAACTTCTGTGTGGTGATTGATGATTGGGATATGGGCATTAGCCATGTCGTACGCGGTGAAGATCACATCAACAATACGCCTCGCCAAATTAATATCTATGAAGCATTAGGCGCGCCTGTACCAACCTTTGCACACTGCGCAATGATTCTTGGTGATGATGGTGCAAAACTGTCTAAACGCCATGGCGCTGTTGGCGTAATGCAATTCCGTGATGAAGGGTATTTACCTCAAGCGATTAATAACTACCTAGTACGTTTAGGGTGGTCACATGGTGATCAAGAGATCTTCTCACAACAAGAGATGATTGATCTGTTCAAACTGGAAGGTGTGAGCAAATCAGCTTCTGCGTTTAATACTGAAAAACTGCTTTGGTTGAATAACCACTATATTAAAACGGCTGAACCTGAATATGTGGCCAAATATTTACAGTGGCATCTAGAGCAAAAAGAGATCGTGATTGAAGATGGTCCCGCGATCACAGAGGTGATTACGTTAGTCGGTGAGCGCTGCAATACTCTGATTGAAGTGGCTGAGCAGTCTCGTTATTTCTATCAAGACTTTGACACTTTTGATGCTAATGCAGCGAAAAAACATCTACGCGGTGTTGCAAAAGGGCCGCTACAATTAGCACTGTCAAAAATTGAAGCGCTGACTGATTGGAACACTGAAGCACTGCATAATATGATTCAAGAAGTGGTTGCTGAATTGGAAATCGGCATGGGTAAAATTGGTATGCCATTACGTGTTGCAGTAACAGGTCAAGGCCAGTCACCCTCTGTGGATGCTGTGATGCAGTTAATTGGTAAAGAGCGCGTTGTTGCTCGAATTAACTTAGCGTTAGTCTTTATTGCTGAGCGTGAAGCCAACGCACAATAAATGATGTCACTATTTGGTACCGTTTCTAAAGCCGCTGTTTATTAAGCGGCTTTTTAAAATATTATTACTGCACGTTAAAGGCAACATAATCATGAAACCAGGCCATTCCGGTATAAAGCGTCTCATAAAAGCCACTGGATTTTCAATTCAAGGGCTAAAAGCGGCATTTAAACATGAGTCAGCCATCCGCCAAGAGTTATTTATGATACTCATTCTTGGCCCTGTTGCTCTGTTGTCAAACACCACGGCAGTGGAAAAATCTCTGTTATTGATGACGATTTTTTTGATATTAATTATTGAGCTTATTAATTCAGCAATTGAAGCTGTTGTGGATCGCATTGGACCGGAGTTGCATGAACTCAGTGGCCGTGCAAAAGATATTGGATCTGCTGCAGTGTTGATAGCATTGATACTTGCCATATTGGTTTGGTGCATTATTTTCTTCTTATAACTCATGTTGTTACTGGATGTTAAATATTCTGGTTGTGAACGTTAAATAATGAAGGTCGCATTGAGTGCGACTTTTTTATTGCGTGAAATTTGAGCCGTTGAATAAACTTTGTTCATTGTCCCAATTTTAAAAGGTAACCATCACTCAATTAGTTAAGTGTGATATTTAACCGTTTTTTCATCTGTTGTTACAATAAAATGCCGAATATCTAATATTAACCCAGTTTATTAGATTGTCATTTGATAATTAAATGGTTTTATAAACTGGAATGGAAGTACATTTAATCCGATAGATTGATTAACAGAGAGGTTAATTATGAGTAATGATGGAACAACTGCAATATTACCAAACAAAAAGAAACTGGCATTCCCTTCAGCGTATACCGTGTTATTTTGTGTTGCTGCTCTAGTCGCACTACTAACATGGGTTGTTGATGCAGGTGTTTATAATAAGCTGTCTTATGAAGGTGACAGTTTTATGATCACCTATGCGGATGGTAGCACCAAAACAATGCCACCTACGCAAGAGACTCTTGATCAAATTGGTATTAAAGCGGATTTAGACAAATTTGTTAATGGTGATATCTACAAACCTGTAGGAATACCAAACTCATTTACCTCCGTTGATTCAAACCCTCAAGGTGTCTTAGATTTTTTCCAAGCGCCAATAAAGGGCATGTATGACTCCATTGATGTGGTGTTCTTCGTTCTGGTTATTGGTGGCTTTATCGGCATCGTAAACCACTCTGGAGCCTTTGGTTCTGGTATTAGCCGTTTATCCCAAGTGATGGCTGGCCGTGAACAGTGGCTGATTGTGATTGTTACTGCTTTAATCGCTCTTGGTGGTACCAGTTTTGGTATGGCAGAAGAGACCATCGCATTTTATCCTATATTGATACCAATTTTTATTGCGGCTGGTTATGACGCCATTGTTGGTTTGGCGGCGATTTATCTAGGTTCATCGATTGGCACTATGTGTTCAACGGTTAACCCTTTCAGTACGATTATTGCCTCAAATGCGGCGGGTATTAACTGGACTCTAGGTCTAGAGCCTCGTTTAGCATTGCTGATTGTTGGCACGATTGTTTGTATGGTTTACATCATGCGCTATGCAAAGCGTGTGAAAAACGATCCAACTACTTCGTTAATCTACAGTCAGAAAAAAGAGATCGAAGATCGTTTCCTTAAAAATATCGACAAAAATGCGATTAATGGAAAATTAGATAACAAACACGTGATCATTTTATCTCTGTTTGCTGCTACTTTCTTTGTCATGGTTTACGGCGTGTCTAGCTTAGGCTGGTGGTTTGAAGAGATGACAACGTTATTCTTTGTCTCTGCCATTATCATTGGTTTGGTTGATCGCATTCCTGAAAAAGAGTTTGTTCGTGAATTTATTCAAGGCGCCAATGACCTATTAGGTGTTGCGTTGATTATTGCCATTGCACGTGGTGTTACAGTGCTAATGGATGGCGGTATGATCAGTGACTCGATTTTACATGCGGGTGCGACTCTGGTTGAAGGTATGGACAAAGGCGTCTTCATTGTCGTCATGATGTTCCTATTTGCGGGCATATCATTCTTTGTACCATCTTCATCTGGTTTGGCCGTGCTGTCGATGCCTATCATGGCACCGTTGGCTGACGTCGTTGGTATTCCACGTGAAAACATCGTAAGTTCTTACCAATATGGCATGGGTTTGATGGCGTTCATCACACCAACTGGTCTGGTATTGGCTTCACTAGCGATGGTAAACATCACGTTTGATAAGTGGCTTCGATTTGTACTGCCTCTATTGGCGATTCTAGCTTCACTTGCCGCAACGACGTTACTGCTTACCGTATATTTCTAAGGTAAGTATTTACTACGATTGATAACAAAAGCTAAGTGTTTAAGCACTTAGCTTTTTTTTGCGTTGCTGAAAGAACAATTAAGGTTTCATCTGACATAGTGTTTCAAAATTGATGTCAGCTTGGTAATCTACGTTCGGTAAATCAAAGCCATTAAGCTGCATGAAATCGGTCTTGTAACCTGCATAATCTCCAATTGTAGTGAAGTTATCTGCTGTTATTTGATCGACTAACTTATCTACTTGCTGCTGAATTTCCGCGTCAAGCTCCCAATCATCAATACGGATCAAACCTTGTTCATCAACGATAGGCGTGGATAGGTTGCCATAAACTCGTTCAGAAAAGAGTCTTTGCATCTGCTCAATACAGCCTTCATGTACACCATTGGCTTTCATTACTTTATACAGAGCAAGAATGTAGGGAGAGAATGCTGGGATATAAACACTGGCCTTAGTGACCAATGCCTTGCAGACGGATACATGCGCCGTTCCGCCAATGTCAGCGAGCTTGGTGTTAATGTCGTCTGCGGTTGCATGCAGGTGTAATTTTGCTCTTCCAAGCGTGCCTTGATGGTAGATTGGATAGGTACTTTTTGGGCCAATGTAGGAATAAGCAAGTGTTTTACAGCCTTGGCCAAGTACGCCAGCGTCAGATAAAATGGAAATCCAGCTTGCCCAGTCTTCTCCGCCCATGACTTTTTCGGTAGCTACAATCTCTTCTTGTGTTGCACTACCTACCGTCATCTGTTCCATGGTATCGGTTTCGATATTAATCGTTGGCCCGATTACTGGCTCGCCAATGGTCTTAATCGATGAGCGCCAAAGCTCTCCCGTTTCAGGGTTGGGCCTTACACCCGTCGCAAGGCTATAAATGACCAGATCAACAGTGCCACCAAACTCAGATTTGATATAGTTAATAACCTGTTCACGAGTGGCTCTTGAAAAAGCATCACCGACGAAGTTTTTGGCTATCAATCCTCTCTTTTCTGCTTCTTCACGGAAAAAAATGTTGTTATACCATCCCGCAGTACCAACGCCTTTTTCACTTGGCCCTCGCTCGAAAGAGACACCGATGGTATCTGATGTTGCACCACCAAAAGCCAGTGAGATACGAGAAGCTAAACCAAAACCTGAAGAAGCGCCAAGGATAAGGACCTTCTTCGCACCATTGGTCATGGGCTTCTCGTTTTGTACGTATTTGATCTGATTTAAAATCGCTTGCTGACAGCCTATAGGGTGAGCTGTTCGAGCAATAACCCCTTTGATAATGGGTTCAATAATCATGACTACTCCAAAAGATTGAACGGGTTTGAATGATGCTGCATTATTCTTGGTTAAATCGATAATCCCATAAGCTTATCGATAAAGATACGTTCATCCATTAGCGTAAGATCGGAACTAATGATTGGGGGGAAATCCATTTGGTCGAGTATATCTCGCTCAAGATCGATATCCGGTGCAATTTCAATGAGCTCAAGGCTTAACACTTCTCTATGAGTCAGAATTAGGAGGTGTAATTAGCGATTGTGTCAATAATCAGTTTATTATTGATACTTCAACTATTAAAGCCAAACGTGTCTGTAGCGCATGATAGAGAGCGGTATAGGTTTTATTGAAACACCAATGACTATTGATTTACCTGAAAAAGTCCTTGATTATATGAAAAATAAAACCCCACTTGGACGTATGGGCAAGCCTCAAGATATTGCTGATGGTGTGTTGTTTTTAGCCAGCGATAATGCGGCTTTCATTACAGGACAAACATTAAAAATTGATGGCGGTTTAGTCATTTAACGGAGATGAAAATGAGAAAAGTATATATTGTTGGTGCTAAACGAACGGCGTTAGGCAGTTTTGGTGGCACATTGGCAACTGTTCCCGCTTATCAGTTGGGTGCAGCAGCGATTAAAGCGGCCATTACACAAGCAAACATTAATGTTGAAAATATTGATGAAGTTGTTGTCGGTAATGTATTGAGTGCGGGTCAAGGAATGGGGCCTGGGCGGCAAGCATCACGCAGCGCAGGGATCCCGGACAGTGTGCCAGCGTATACACTCAATATGATTTGCGGCAGTGGCATGAAAACGGTCATGGAAGCGGCGACCAAAATTAAAGCCGGTGAAGCCAATATTGTCGTTGCTGCGGGCATGGAAAATATGTCTGCCGCACCCTATTTAATGAGTGCCAATAACCGTTTTGGCGCCAAAATGGGGGAACAGAAGATCCTCGACTCTATTATCAATGATGGACTGACCGATGTGTTTAATCAGTACCACATGGGGGTCACTGCAGAAAACATCGCCAATAAATATAATATCAGCCGTGAAACACAAGATAACTTTGCTCTTCGTAGCCAACAACGAGCGTGCTCTGCCGTTGAGTCAGGCCGCTTTGACGATGAAATTACCCCTATTGATGTCACCATTCGTCGTAAGTCCGTGACGTTTGCTCGAGATGAATACCCGCGCGCCGATGCCTCAATTGAAAATTTAGCTAAGCTGCGCCCAGCATTTGATCGAAATGGTTCGGTGACTGCAGGTAATGCGTCTGGTATTAACGATGGTGGGGTGGCATTTATCATCGCATCACAACAAGCTGTCGATGATCATCAGCTGCAACCGTTGGCTGAGATTGTTAGCACGGGTCAAGCGGGGCTCGATCCTGCTTTTATGGGGTTAGGTCCTGTCCCTGCGATCAAGCAAGCACTGCAACGTGCTGATATGACGTTAGATCAGATGGACCTACTCGAGCTGAATGAAGCATTTGCCGCTCAAGCCATTGGTGTGATGCATGGCTTATCAGAGCAGCACGATGTGTCACTTGATTGGTTCGATGACAAAACCAATGTAAATGGTGGTGCGATAGCGCTGGGTCATCCACTCGGTGCATCGGGTGGCCGAATCCTTACAACGCTACTGTATGAGATGCAAAAACAAGAGAGTGAGTATGGACTTGCCTCGTTATGCATCGGTGGCGGCATGGGTACGGCAATGATTATAAAGCGAGTGTAACCTTAAAGCTTATTTTGAAAGCCGTTCATCTGATGAACGCCAGCTCTCACTAGAATGGTTACTCTCTAAACTGGCTAGGGCGATGTTATAATGTGTGCGCCAAGTTTATATATAAATAGATAAGGCAGGGTTTAGTCTTTCATATTTCAACATTTAACTATTGATAAATGAGAATTATTATCATTTAATGATGCGTTCACTTATTACATCATAATTAACAGGATCATTATGTCTAAGAGCCGTATTTTTATTTCTGCTTCGAATAACCCTTGGTTTAACTTAGCTGTTGAAGATTGCATCTTCCGTTCAATGTCGACTGATCAGCGAGTGCTATTTTTATGGCGCAATACCGATACGGTCGTTATTGGCAGGGCGCAAAATCCATGGAAAGAGTGTCATACCCAAAAAATGGAGCAAGATGAAGTACTGCTTGCTCGGAGACAAAGTGGCGGTGGGGCAGTGTTCCACGACTTAGGCAATACTAACTTTACTTTTATGGCGGGTAAGCAAGAATACAATAAATTGGTATCGACTAACATTGTACTGAGTGCGCTGAAAGATTTGGGTATAGACGGTTATGCGAATGGCCGAAATGACTTAGTGATTGGCGAGGGCGATGAAATGCGCAAGTTTTCGGGTTCTGCTTATAGAGAAACATCAGACCGAGCTTTCCATCATGGTACGCTTCTTCTAAAATCCGATTTGTCTCGTCTGGCAGATTATCTGAATCCAGATCCGAAAAAACTTGAAGCGAAAGGTATCAGTTCCGTTCGTTCTCGGGTGGTAAATCTAAATGAAATCAATAGCGATATAGACCATGAACTGGTTTGTGATGCCATCGTAAAAAAATTCTGTGAATATTTTGGCGAAACGCCTGAAATTGAGTTTATTTCTCCCGACGAAGAACCAGATCTACCTGAATTTCATCAGAAATTTCATCAACAAAGAAGTTGGGATTGGAACTTTGGTAAAACGCCTAAATTTATGCACAGCCTAGATGAACGATTCAGCTGGGGTGGTGTGGAACTGCACTTTGATGTCAAGGATGCCATTATCGGTGAAACACAGCTCTTTACCGACAGTCTTACTCCTGATCCGTTAGAGCTGCTCTGTGAAAAATTAAAAGGTACGCCATATTCACCTGAACATATTGGTTCTTGCATTAATGATGTTATTCAACTATTCCCAAAACAGAGTGAGGAATTGCTAGAAGTGAAGCAGTGGATTACCCGCGTGGTGGCGTAATTAGTACGAATCTACTTAATGTTAATGAAGCACAACATGTACCTGTCATCGTGGCAGGTACCCAATACGGGTCTGGTTTTCCAACATTCATGGCTTTTGCAGTATCAATAATGGAGTAGTCTTGGTCGAGGTTCAACTGTGCCGATGCCAGCTTAAATTCAGCACTAAATAGCCGCTAGGTACGTTTTGTCACCTATTAACTTATAAGGTGGCCAAAATCACGATGCCACTACACTCCATGATCATCACATTTACCTTTATCCCTCCCCCCATCAATGATAAATGCGTCTTATATCAATATAAATTATATTGATAATTCTATAATTAACTAACACTTTAGGGTTATATTTCGAAATTGATACAGGATA
>JAESQY010000096.1 GCA_016764915.1 Aliivibrio sp.
AAAGCGGTAGAAAGTAGAATGTCGCGAATATTCTCCTTTAGCCTAGCCGATTAATAACTTCCCTTATTTAAACTTTTTCATTCCAGATAAATATTATCAAAAGGATCAGGGTGAAATTGGCATTTTATTCTAATAAAGAATTGTTTCAGCCTTTAAAACAAGGAACGAGTGTTTATTTTGAAAGTGGTGGTATGCGCAGTTACATTAGCATGTAAAATATGCACCATAAATTAAAATATAATACCAACCTTACTAAGTAGATGATCTTCATTTAAAGCACCTTAGTACTGGCATAAAACTGCACTTAATTAAAGAGCAACAACATGGATTAAGTGCCAATTTTAAGCTAGTAGGTGTTTGATAAGCCGAACTAGACCGTGCTGTGATTGTTCTTCATTCATGCCGGCAAAGCCAAGACGAATATTATACTCAGGCGTTTCATCATTGTGATTATGCAACACATTAAATTCTGCTTCAGTTTGTATATACACATTCTCATCCAATAACTTTGTTTTTAAATTATTAACTCGCTTTTCGGTTTTTACCCACAAAGCCATACCACCATCTGGAATATTAAAACTAATAGGTACACCTTGTTGTTGATATGACTGTAGTTGCTCTACCATCGCGTCACGACGTTGTTGGTAAAGTCGAGTCATCTTTCTTAAATGTCGTTCGAAGCCACCCGTTTTCATCCAAAGAGCGACTGTTTGCTGAAGCATTATATTGCTCTTATGATTGATCAACGTTTTAAACGCAGCGGCTTGCTCAATCAATGCTTTATTTGCCACTAAATATCCGATACGCGCTGCACCAAACATTAGTTTTGAAAAAGTAGAAATATAAATCACTAGCCCATAAGGGTCATCCGCAGCCATCGGCGCTAACGGCTGACATTTGTAATGAAATTCATGATCATAATCATCTTCAACAATAGCGACATTATATTTAACTGCTAACTGATAAATTTGCATACGACGACTAATAGATAAGGTGACGGTCGTTGGATATTGGTGCAATGGCGTTAAATACAGTAGCTTTACTTTGCCTTGCTTTAAAACGCTTTCTAAATGATCAGGAATAATACCTTTTTCATCTTGTTTAATGGCGAGTAGCTCTGCGCCAGCACTTTTAAAAGCCCCCCAAGCAGGTGGATAACCTAATTGTTCAACCGCGACAAAATCCCCTCGTTGGAGTAATAACTGAGAAATTATATATAGCGCTTCCTGCGAGCCATTACAAATCAATATTTGTTTATCTGAAATGGCACGAACGCGGCGCAAATAGGTGCCAATTTGTGCTATTAATTGTGGCTCTCCAAAACTATCTCCATAACTAAACAATTCGACTTTAATACACTGATTTGCTTTAACAAAACAACGATTAAACTCAGAAAATGGAAATAAGGCTATATCAGGCTGACCACCAGAAAAATTATAATCATAATCACTCGCTTTTTTGTTATTTTGATTATATCCATGACGAACAAATTGCCAAGCGAAAGCAGCCGGTTGAGCTCGTTTATGATCGTCAGTTGTCAGGTGTTTTATTTTTTTGCTGCTTTGCACAGGCAATGTTGAAACCACTCGATAACCCGAACGTTGTTTCGCCTCAACCCATCCTTCGGCAACTAACTCAGCATATGCGGCCATAATAGTATGGCGATTGGTTTGCAATTGCTCAGCTAATTTTCGTGCTGAGGGTAAGGCTTCTGCCGGTGAAACTTGCCCGTGCTTGATCGCCTTTCTGATCGCACCAGCGATTTGCAAATATTTCGCTTTATATCGTTCACTTAAATTTAGAGTTAGCTCTTGCACATCTGGTCTACTATTTTATTTAATTTTGGTTGTAGTGTTTATACCAAAATAAATCACAATAGCACTACTTAATTTCTATTTACTGCTTTCATTGAGGTTTGCCACTTATGTTCACTTTAACGCCATTAACGTTAACAACCGATAAAATTCGCTTAGTACCATTATCAATTGAGCATCTTGAAGATTATTATCAAGCTGGAAAAAATCCAGCATTATGGCGCTGGGTACCCGTTAATCCCTGCAGCAATATTGCACAAACTAAAGCGTGGCTAAAACAAGTAATAACTGATATGGAGCAAGGGCAACAACTTGCTTTTATGATTTTTGATATTAACAGTAACAGTTTTGTTGGTTCAACACGGTTATTCAATGCGAATACTATTGACGGCGCTATAGAAATTGGTCACACCTTTATTAGCGTTAATTTTCAACGTAGTCAAGTAAATACTCACGCCAAATATTTATTATTAAAACATGCTTTTGAACAATTAAAAGTGGCACGGGTAGAATTTCGCACCCATCAACAAAATAGTCAATCTCGACAAGCCATTGCGCGGATCGGAGCAACATTTGAAGGAATTTTAAGAAAGAACCGTTTATTAGCTGACCGTAGCTATCGTAATACTGCACTATTTAGCATTATTAATGACGAATGGCCTGAGCTAAAACGACAATTTAAACACTCAAAAGGAGTACAATAATGACAAGGTACCCCAGAAAAGACTTTCAACAAGCTGATAGCAAAGTGTGTTATGAATTAATACATAAATATCCCTTAGCTGGTTTATTGCTTCTTATTGGAGCAAATAAATTTCCGCACATTAGTCACCTCCCTTTTTATTTAGAAGCGAGCACTAATAAACTCATTGGTCACGTTAGTAATAATCACCCTTTAGCGCAAAAACTAATGAATAACTTAGTGACTAAAATTCAATTGATATTCAACGGTGTTAATGGCTATATTTCGCCAAATTATGCCAAAGAACAAGTTGTACCAACTTGGAATTATGCCGCCGTAACTGTGCAAGCAACTGCAAACATAGTTAACGATAAACATGACAAATTACGTATAATGAAGATGACTACAGCACATTTTGAACACTCACAAACGATCCCTTGGAAATTATCAGCTATGACAGAAAAAAAATTAACGATGATGTTGAACGCGATCACTGTATTCACACTCACCATTACAGAGATCAATGGTAACTTTAAACTTAGTCAGAATAAATCGTCTATAACACAGCAAGAAATTTCTCGTTATATGTCTAATTTCTAAGCAAGGAAGATCACAAAAACACCAGAGCAAAGGTAATTACTTCGTTTAAATACTGCCATTAAAGTAATTCTTTGAGCTACACTTAAATACGAATGCGACTTTTTAATTTTTGGGGTATAAAACGGATTTTCATGAATTCCTATTTTGAATAAACGAGGATCTGTAATGAAAACATTAGTTGTTGATGACCAAGAAACCATGCGCAAAGTTATTTTACATATTTTACAGCAATTGGGCTATAGCAATATAACAACGGCTGAAGATGGAAAAGATGCCTTTCGTAAATTAGCTGCAGGTAATTTTGATTTCGTTGTTTCTGATTGGAACATACCTAATATGAGTGGTATTCAATTACTCAAAGCCTGAATGATCCCCACGAAAAAGTGTTGATCACTAGCAACATGATTGAGGCTCCATGATCAATTGTTGCAATGCCTTTATCGCCCCGAGCCAGTGTTGCTTTAATAAGCGAAGTTGTTTGTCTTTATAT
>JAESQY010000097.1 GCA_016764915.1 Aliivibrio sp.
AAGTAGAAGTAGAAGTAGAAGTAGAAGTAGAAGTAGAAGTAGAAGTAGAAAAGTTTAAATATAAAAAAGGCCAAGTCAATGACTTGGCCTTTTAATTTACTTCAGATTAACAGTGCTAATTACTCAGCAGTTGTTTCTTCTGGACGATCCACAAGCTCAATGTATGCCATTGGAGCTTTGTCACCAGTACGGAAACCACATTTTAAAATGCGAGTATAACCGCCAGCACGTTCTGCAAAACGTGGACCTAATTCAGTAAATAATTTTGCTACTACTTCGCTATCACGAGTACGTGCAAATGCAAGACGACGGTTTGCAACACTGTCAGTCTTAGCTAATGTAATCAATGGCTCAACCACTCGACGTAGCTCTTTTGCTTTTGGCAAGGTAGTCTTAATTACTTCGTGACGTACCAATGAGCTAGCCATATTGCTGAACATCGCTTTGCGATGACTGCTATTACGGTTGAGTTGACGACCACTCTTACGATGGCGCATGACCTAATCCTTCTAACTAGATATCAGTATCTGATTAATCTTCAGCGATTGACGCAGGAGGCCAGTTTTCTAGGCGCATACCTAGAGACAGACCACGAGAAGCCAAAACATCTTTGATTTCTGTCAAAGATTTCTTACCAAGGTTTGGCGTTTTAAGTAGCTCGACCTCAGTACGCTGAACCAGATCACCGATGTAGTGAATCGCTTCTGCTTTCAAACAGTTAGCAGAGCGAACCGTTAGTTCAAGATCGTCTACAGGGCGGAGCAGGATCGGATCGAACTCTGGCTTTTCTTCTTTCTCTTCAGGAACTCGTATATCACGAAGATCTACAAATGCATCCAATTGTTCAGCAAGAATTGTTGCTGCACGACGGATGGCTTCCTCAGGATCAAGTGTACCATTTGTTTCCATATCGATGACAAGCTTGTCTAAATCGGTACGTTGCTCAACACGAGCAGCTTCAACATTGTAGGCAATTTTGTCTACAGGGCTAAAAGTTGCATCGACAAGCAAACGACCAATAGGACGTTCATCTTCCTCAGTATGAATACGCGCTGATGCTGGTACATAACCACGACCACGTTCTACCTTGATTCTCATGCTAATTTCAGCATTATCATCAGTTAGGTGGCAGATAACGTGCTCTGGGTTCGCAATCTCAACATCACCATCATGGGTGATGTCGCCTGCAACAACAGGGCCTGCACCAGATTTGTTAAGAGTAATGATAACTTCATCTTTACCCTCAACCTTAATGGCAAGGCCCTTAAGGTTCAGAAGAACTTCAAGAATATCTTCCTGAATTCCTTCTTTGGTGCTGTACTCGTGCAGTACCCCTTCGATCTCAACTTCAGTTACGGCACAACCCGGCATTGAAGATAGTAGAATACGACGAAGAGCATTCCCAAGAGTGTGGCCAAAACCACGCTCTAATGGCTCAAGAGTTACTTTTGCATGAGTCGAGTTAACTTGTTCAATGTCAACAAGACGTGGCTTAAGAAATTCTGTTACAGAACCCTGCATTGTGTCCTCTCTATATTATAGCTTTACTTAGAGTAAAGCTCGACGATCAGGTGTTCGTTGATGTCGGCAGACAAGTCGGAACGTTCTGGAAGACGCTTAAAAGAGCCTTCCATTTTGCCAGCATCTACTTCAATCCAAGTTGGTTTTTCACGTTGTGCAGCAACTTCTAGAGCAGCTTGAATTCGTGATTGTTTTTTAGCTTTCTCACGAATACTTACAACGTCATTAGCCGCGACCTTGAATGAAGGAACGTTTACAACGTTACCGTTAACTAGTATAGACTTATGGCTAACTAGTTGACGAGATTCAGAGCGTGTAGCTCCGAAGCCCATACGATAAACTACGTTATCTAGACGGCCTTCAAGTAGCTGCAACAAGTTTTCACCTGTATTGCCTTTAAGGCGTGCAGCTTCTTTATAGTAGTTACGGAATTGTTTTTCTAGAACGCCATACATACGACGAACTTTTTGCTTCTCACGAAGCTGAACACCATATTCAGATAAACGTCCACGACGTGCGCCGTGAACACCTGGGGCGTTATCAATTTTACACTTGGTTTCAATCGCACGGACGCCAGACTTAAGAAATAAGTCAGTTCCTTCGCGACGGCTAAGCTTAAGCTTAGGACCCAAATATCTTGCCATGATCTTTCTCCAATAATCCTAGATTCGTTCGTTATACACGACGTTTCTTAGGTGGACGACAACCGTTATGAGGAATCGGAGTCGCATCAACAATGTTAGTGATACGGTATCCAGCAGCGTTTAACGCGCGGATAGTTGACTCACGACCAGGACCAGGGCCCTTAACCATAACTTCCAGGTTCTTAACGCCATATTCTTTGGCCATTTCACCACAACGCTCTGCTGCAACTTGTGCTGCGAACGGAGTAGATTTACGAGAACCGCGGAAACCAGAACCACCTGCAGTAGCCCAAGCTAGTGCGTTACCTTGGCGATCCGTGATAGTCACGATAGTATTATTGAAAGAAGCATGAATGTGCGCTACGCCATCAGCTACTTGCTTACGTACGCGCTTACGAGCGCGAGTTGGTTGCTTTGCCATTAAGTACCTACCTTTATCCGATTAACGTTTGATCGGCTTGCGCGGACCCTTACGGGTACGTGCGTTGGTTTTAGTACGCTGTCCACGTAACGGTAGACCGCGACGGTGACGTATACCACGATAACAACCAAGGTCCATTAGACGCTTGATGCTCATGGAAACTTCACGACGTAAATCGCCTTCTACAGTGTACTTGGCAACACCATCACGCAGAATATCAATCTGCTCTTCACTTAGTTCACTGATCTTAACTTCACCAGCAATACCTGCTTCAGCTACAATAGCTTGTGCGCGGGTCTTACCGATGCCGAAGATTGCAGTTAATGCAATTACGGTATGTTTATGATCAGGAATGTTAATGCCTGCTATACGGGCCACTATTCACTCCTAGTACTTTTATAAGAAGGACCACAACAGAGCCCGATGAGGATACGTTGTGGTCAAAAACTACTTCTTTTGCACGCAAAAGGTAGGCCGAGGAATATACTCGGCCTAACTTTCAATTTCAAGTAAAAAATTCTGCTAATTAACCTTGACGCTGTTTATGCTTAGGTTCAATGCAAATTACACGCACAACACCGTTGCGCTTAATAACTTTACAGTTGCGGCAGATTTTTTTAACGGAAGCACGAACTTTCATTGCTAAACTCCGTAAATGGAAACTAATTAACGACTTGCGCCGCCTCTCAGATTCGCCTTTTTCAACACAGACTCATACTGCTGAGACATCAAATGAGTCTGCACTTGAGCCATAAAGTCCATAATAACAACTACTACGATTAGTAGTGATGTACCGCCAAAATAGAAGCGTACATTCCAAGCTATCATCATGAATTCAGGTATTAGACAGATAAAGGTAATATACATAGCACCCGCAAGGGTAAGCCTAGTCATCACTTTATCTATATATTTCGCTGTCTGTTCACCTGGGCGGATTCCGGGTACGAAGGCACCTGACTTCTTCAAATTATCTGCTGTTTCGCGAGGGTTAAACACCAACGCTGTATAGAAGAAACAGAAGAAGATAATTGCTGCTGCATAAAGCATAACATACAGAGGCTGACCAGGACTTAATGCCAGTGAAATATCACTTAGCCATCCTAGGGACTCATTTTGACCAAACCACTGAGCCAGTGTGCCTGGAAAAAGTATGATACTAGATGCGAAAATCGCAGGTATTACACCAGCCATATTAATTTTCAATGGTAGATGCGTACTTTGAGCTGCAAAAACCTTACGGCCTTGCTGTCTTTTTGCATAGTTAACGACAATACGACGTTGTCCACGCTCCATAAACACTACAAAGTAAATAACTGCGAAAGATAAAACTGCAATTAGTAGTAGAAGAAGTACATGCAATTCACCTTGACGTGCTTGCTCGATCGTCTGTCCAATTGCTGGTGGTAACCCTGCAACAATACCAGTAAAGATAATCAAAGATATACCATTACCAATACCGCGCTCTGTAATTTGCTCACCTAACCACATTAAAAACATGGTACCAGTAACCAAACTTACCGTTGCAACAAGGTAGAAAGTGAAATCTGGATTAGCAACTAATCCAGGAATCATATTCGGTAAACCTGTCGCAATACCAATTGCTTGGAAGGTTGCCAACACTAACGTGCCGTAGCGAGTGTACTGACTGATTTTACGTCGGCCAGATTCACCCTCTTTCTTCAACTCAGCTAATGCTGGATGAACAACAGTTAGCAACTGGATAACAATGGACGCAGAAATATACGGCATTATACCCAGTGCTAATATTGAAGCACGAGAGAGAGCACCACCAGAGAACATGTTAAACAGTTCTATAATGGTACCTTTCTGTTGTTGGAACAGATCTGCAAGTACAGCAGCATCAATACCAGGAATCGGCACAAAAGAGCCAGCTCGGAATACTAGTAATGCACCTACCACGAATAATAGACGCGATTTTAGTTCGGCTAAGCCGCCCTGTGCACTACGAAAATCTTGTCCTGGTTTTTTAGCCATTGTACCTCATCCTCAAGGAATTAAGCCTCGATTTTACCACCTGCAGCTTCAATCGCAGCAATAGCACCTTTCGTTACACGCAAACCTTTAACAGTTACTGCTGTAGCAATGTCACCAGAAAGAACGATTTTCACGAACTCAATGTTTTTAGTAACAAGGTTAGCAGCTTTAAGACTGTTAAGATCTACAACGTCACCTTCGACTTTAGCTAACTCACTAAGACGAATTTCAGCTGTTACTAGACTCTTGCGAGAAGTAAAACCGAATTTTGGTAGACGCTGTTTCAAAGGCATTTGACCGCCTTCGAAACCTGGACGAACAGAACCGCCAGAGCGAGATTTTTGGCCTTTGTGACCACGGCCACCAGTTTTACCTAGGCCAGAACCGATACCACGACCTACACGCTTCTTAGAAGGTTTAGAGCCTGCTGCCGGTGATAGAGTATTCAAACGCATTGTGATTACTCCTCAACTTTAACCATATAGTGAACTTTGTTGATCATGCCGCGTGTGCAAGCAGTATCTTCAACTTCAACTGTATGGTTGATTCGACGAAGGCCAAGACCTGTAAGACACAACTTGTGTCTAGGTAAACGACCGATTGAGCTTTTTAACTGAGTTACTTTGATAGTTTTAGCCATGGTACTTACTCCGAAATAGATTCAACAGTTAGACCACGCTTAGCAGCTACCATCTCAGGTGACTTCATACCACTAAGTCCAAGAATAGTTGCGCGAACAACGTTTATTGGGTTAGTAGAGCCATAAGCTTTTGCTAGAACGTTGCGGACACCCACAACCTCTAGTACCGCACGCATCGCACCACCGGCAATGATACCAGTACCTTCAGACGCTGGCTGCATATACACTTTTGAACCAGTGTGGCGACCTTTTACTGCGTGGTGAAGAGTACCGTCGTTCAATGCAATGTTAAACATGTTGCGACGTGCTTTTTCCATTGATTTTTGAATCGCTGCAGGTACTTCACGGGCTTTACCGTATCCGAAACCTACACGACCATTACCGTCACCAACTACTGTTAGTGCAGTAAAGCTAAAGATTCGACCACCTTTAACCGTTTTAGAAACACGGTTTACAGCGATCAATTTTTCATTTAAATCTGAAGCTTGTTGTTGTTCTCTTGCCATCTTCCAACCCTACCTTAGAATTTCAGACCAGCTTCACGGGCACTATCGGCCAATGCAGCTACTCGTCCGTGGTATTGGAAACCAGAACGATCGAAAGCAACATTTGTAATGCCTTTTTCGATAGCACGTTCAGCGATTGCTTTACCAACTGCTGTAGCGGCTTCAACGTTACCGGTATATTTCAATTGCTCACGGATCGCCTTCTCTAAAGTAGAAGCAGAAGCGATGACCTCAGAGCCATTTGAAGCGATTACCTGCGCGTACGTATGACGCGGGGTACGGTGTATTACTAGGCGCGTAGCGCCCAGCTCGGCAATCTTACGGCGTGCACGTGTAGCACGACGGATGCGAGATGATTTCTTATCCATAGTGTTACCTTACTTCTTCTTAGCTTCTTTAGTACGCACGATTTCATCGGCGTAACGAACACCTTTGCCTTTATAAGGCTCAGGTTCACGATAAGAACGAATGTCAGCCGCAACTTGACCTACAACTTGTTTATCACAAGCAGTAATAATGATCTCAGTTTGACTTGGACATTCAGCTTTAACACCTTCAGGTAGAGCGTGCTCTACTGGGTGCGAGAAGCCCAACGTTAAAGCGACTGTATTGCCTTTTATAGCAGCACGGTAACCAACGCCTTTTAGGGTAAGCTTTTTAGTAAAGCCTTCAGTAACACCAATAACCATGTTATTCACAAGTGCACGTGCAGTTCCTGCCTGAGCGCTAGCTCGTGGCTTACTGTCGTTCCATGCGAAAACAATAGTGTTATCTTCTTGGGAAAGAGCAACATCTGCGTGGATTACACGAGATAGTTCACCTTTACCACCCTTAATAGTTATTTCCTGACCGTTTAACTTCAACTCTACGCCAGCAGGAAGAACAACAGGTGCTTTTGCAACACGAGACATATTCTACTCCTTATGCTACGTAACAGATGATTTCACCACCAAGACCTGCCTTGCGAGCAGCACGGTCTGACATCAGACCCTTGGAAGTAGAAACGATTGCAACCCCAAGGCCGCCCATCACAGTTGGAAGCTCGTCTTTTTTCTTATAGACGCGCAAACTTGGACGAGAGACTCGTTGGATTTGCTCGATAACCGGATTAGCTTGAAAATACTTAAGAGTAATTTCTAGCTCAGGTTTTACTCCGCTTTCAACAGCGAAGTCAACGATGTAACCTTCAGACTTAAGCAAAGCGGCAATAGCAACTTTTAGCTTGGATGAAGGCATTTTTACAGCAACTTTATGTGCTGATTGACCGTTGCGAACGCGGGTCAGCATATCCGAAATCGGATCTTGCATGCTCATAGAATTTCTCCAATGATTAAAGTGGCATATTACCAGCTAGCTTTACGAAGTCCCGGAATCTCGCCTTTCATGCAAGCTTCACGGACCTTAATGCGGCTTAAACCGAATTTACGTAGGTAACCGTGTGGACGACCAGTTTGGTTACAACGATTACGCTGACGAGATGCACTTGAATCACGTGGAAGCGTTTGCAGTTTTAACACTGCGTCCCAACGCTCTTCTTCAGATGCTTTTACATCGCTTATTAATGCTTTTAGTGCAGAACGCTTTTCAGCGAACTTTGCTACTAGCTTTGCACGCTTCGTTTCACGTGCTTTCATAGATTGTTTAGCCATAACAGTAACCCTTCACCTTACTTACGGAATGGGAAGTTAAAGGCAGCTAGCAGAGCATGGCCTTCTTCATCAGTTTTTGCAGAAGTCGTGATAGTAATATCAAGACCGCGCACACGATCTACTTTATCGTAGTCGATTTCTGGGAAGATGATTTGCTCGCGAACGCCCATGCTGTAGTTACCGCGTCCGTCAAATGACTTAGCGCTAACACCACGGAAATCACGTACACGTGGAAGAGAAATTGAAATCAAACGTTCCAAAAACTCCCACATACGTTCGCCACGCAGGGTTACTTTACAACCGATTGGGTAGCCTTCACGAATCTTGAAACCAGCAACTGATTTACGTGCTTTAGTGATCAAAGGCTTTTGGCCAGAGATCAGCGCCATATCAGCTGATGCATTTTCAAGAAGTTTCTTATCGTTGATTGCTTCACCAACACCCATATTTAGGGTAATTTTTTCAACCCTAGGGACTTGCATGACGCTTGAGTAGCTAAACTGTTTGGCCAGTTCAGCGACTACAGACGACTTGTAGTAATCATGCAGTTTCGCCATAGTAGAACTCCAAATTACTTAATTGTTTCACCGTTTGACTTGAAGAAACGAACTTTCTTCTCATCTTCGAAACGGAAACCTACACGGTCTGCTTTACCAGTAGTTTCATTGAATAGAGCAATATTTGAAGCATCAATTGCCGCTTCTTGCTCAACGATACCACCTTGCTGACCTAAAGCCGGTACAGGCTTTTGGTGTTTTTTAACAAGGTTAATACCTTCAACGATAACTTTACCAGTTGCTAGAACCTCTGTTACCTTACCGCGCTTACCTTTATCTTTTCCAGTAAGTACGATTACTTCGTCATTACGACGGATTTTTGCTGCCATTTTTGTCGCTCCTTACAGAACTTCAGGTGCAAGTGAAACAATCTTCATGAATTTCGCATTGCGAAGTTCACGAGTCACAGGACCAAAGATACGTGTGCCGACTGGTTGCTCAGTAGTGTCATTCAACAATACACAAGCATTTCGGTCGAAGCGAATGACAGAACCGTCTGGACGACGAACGCCTTTACGAGTGCGCACGACCACCGCTTTCAGAACGTCACCTTTCTTAACTTTACCGCGAGGAATTGCTTCCTTAACAGTAACTTTAATGACGTCTCCGATATGTGCATAACGGCGATGTGAACCACCCAGGACCTTAATACACATTACTCTACGAGCACCGGAGTTATCCGCAGCCTCGAGTGTACTTTGCATTTGGATCATGTTAGTGCTCCGCTAATTTATATAATCTAGACCCATCACGGGTCGGGCTGCCCTTATCAAAAGGGCTGCGAATTGTACCACCCTTTTTTAAAGAAGGGTAGTCAAAAATAAACGGCCTCAAAATTAATTTGAGACCGTTTATATGTGTCATAAAATCAGCAAATTAAGATTTTGCTTTTTTTATAACTCGTACCAACGTCCAAGATTTAGTCTTAGACAATGGACGACATTCACGAATCTCAACAGCATCGCCTAGGCCACACTCATTGCTTTCGTCATGTGCATGTAGCTTAGTCGTACGTTTGATGTATTTTCCGTAGATCGGATGTTTCACCATACGTTCAATAGAAACAACGATAGATTTATCCATCTTGTCACTAACTACACGACCTTGCATTGTACGAATTTTGTCGCTCATTATGCGTCAGCCTTCTCAGTCAATACAGTTTTAACACGTGCGATATCATGGCGTACAGTTTTCAGAGTATGAGTCTGCTGTAGTTGACCAGTCGCAGTTTGCATACGCAAGCTGAACTGTTCACGTAGCAAATTCAAAAGCTCTTCATTAAGCTCTGCAACGCTTTTTTCGCGTAGATCTTGTGCTTTCATTACATCACCTGCTTAGTTACAAAAGTAGTTTTTATAGGCAGTTTGCATGCCGCTAGGCGGAATGCTTCACGAGCCAACTCTTCAGGTACACCGTCCATTTCGTACAGAACCTTTCCAGGTTGGATTTGGGCTACCCAGTACTCAACGTTACCTTTACCCTTACCCTGACGAACTTCTAGTGGTTTTTCTGTAATTGGCTTATCTGGAAAAACTCGAATCCAGATTTGGCCTTGACGCTTAACAGCACGTGTCATAGCGCGACGTGCGGCTTCGATCTGACGTGCAGTAAGACGGCCACGGCCAACAGCTTTAAGGCCGAATTCGCCGAAGCTCACTTCTTGACCTTTAGCCAGACCACGGTTGCGACCTGTATGAACCTTACGGAACTTCGTGCGTTTAGGTTGTAGCATCAGTCTGCTCCTTACTTACGGCTTCTACGCTGCTTCTTAGGCTTGTCAGCCTTTGGCTCTACTGCATTTGCAGCCGGCATTCCACCTAGAACTTCACCTTTGAAGATCCAGACTTTAACGCCGATCACACCATACTGGGTGTGAGCCGAAGAAGTTGCGTAATCAATGTCAGCACGTAGAGTATGTAGAGGCACACGACCTTCACGATACCACTCAGAACGTGCAATTTCAGCACCGCCTAGACGGCCGCCAACTTGCACTTTGATGCCTTTAGCGCCAAGACGCATCGCATTTTGTACCGCACGCTTCATAGCACGACGGAACATAACACGGCGTTCTAACTGAGACGAAATACTGTCTGCTACTAGTTGACCATCTAATTCAGGCTTACGTACTTCGGAGATATTAATCTGCGCCGGTACACCTGCAATTTTAGCAACGCCTGCGCGTAGCTTTTCTACATCTTCGCCTTTCTTACCGATAACAACACCAGGGCGAGCAGTGTGAATAGTCACACGGATACTTTTCGCTGGACGCTCGATAACAATGCGTGATAGGGATGCTTTTTTCAGCTCTTTAGTTAAGAACTGACGTACCTTGAAGTCGCCGTCTAGGTTGTCAGCGAACTCTTGGCTGTTAGCAAACCAAGTGGCATTCCAAGGCTTAACGATGCCAAGACGAATACCATTAGGATGTACTTTCTGACCCATTTGCTTACTCTCCTAGTCTTTAACGATCAGCTACAACAATACTGATGTGGCTTGAACGCTTCCAGATGCGATCTGCACGACCCTTCGCACGAGGCATAATACGCTTCATGGTAGGACCTTCGTCTACGAAGATTTTCGCGATATTGAGATCGTCAATATCAGCACCTTCGTTGTGTTCTGCGTTAGCAATAGCTGACTCAAGAACTTTTTTAATCAATTCAGCCGCTTTTTTGTTGCTGAAAGTTAAAAGTTCAAGAGCCGAGTCTACTGATTTTCCACGGATTTGGTCTGCAACTAAGCGGGCCTTCTGTGGAGAAATATGGGCAAAACGATGTTTAGCAATAGCTTCCATATCTTACCCCTTAACGCTTTTTGGCTTTCTTATCAGCAGCATGGCCGCGATAAGTACGAGTTGGTGCGAATTCGCCCAGCTTGTGACCGATCATATCTTCGGTAACAAAAACTGGAACGTGCTGACGACCATTATGGACAGCGATGGTCAACCCAATCATATTAGGGATGATCATTGAACGACGAGACCAAGTCGTAATTGGCTTTTTACTCTCGCTTTCCAACGCAGTCTCTACCTTCTTTAACAAGTGCAGGTCAATGAAAGGACCTTTCTTGAGAGAACGTGGCATAGTAATTCCTCTTTAAAA
>JAESQY010000098.1 GCA_016764915.1 Aliivibrio sp.
AAGCGCCCAAATTACGGGTAATCCAACACTTACGTTCATCAGCTGTAGTAGCTCCTGTTTTTTGTAATACTGTGCCATAAACAACAACTTTATTTACTGGAGCAACACCTCCCGTTGTTACATGACTTACCTCGAAAGCATCACCACAGTCTACAAAAATATACACTGGTTTAATAAAGGATGACATTGCGGCAGTACCTGAAAAAGACCCTGTTTGGGCAACTGGCGTCACCTCAAAGGCATAATAAGCATAGCTACCATCGGCTGTATAATTTATAGCTGTTGCACCGGCAATCTCCAAAGCATTTGTTCCCAAGGCATCATCGGCACCATACCACTGATAGGTCGAAGCACCCTGGGCATCGCCATCTGAGTGGTAGTAGGTATACGAGCCCGTTAAAGAGGAACCTGATACCAACACACTTACTGAAAGGGCCTCGGGAACGACTAAATCCTCAATGCAACGAACCGAGAAGCCATAGGCTCGACTGTAACTGTTCAGGCTGACATTGCCACTGTAGAAGTTCAAGCCGAGAGAATTGGAAACAGCTACGGTACTCGACCAGTAGTAGCCGTACGTACCAATACTGCTGAACGAACCATCGCTGCTCTCGCGGTAACCTGCAAGAGGCAATTTTAATGGCGAGGAAAAAGCATCGCCAGAACCTGTCCAGCCTGCCCTTTCTGCAGACCACTCTGCTTCGGTAGGTAATCGAAATCCTGAAGGACAAGGGTTGTTGACACCATCAACTCCCTGCCATAAGTTATCGTTTTGTGAGCTACGCCAATCACCAGAACCTTTTATAAAGTTAGCGTGCTCTGGCACATCACCACTCGATGTAGATGTTGTTATTCCAGAGGTTCGGAGCTGATGCCCATCGGTGCCTCGTCCCCATTGGTACAAATCACCATAAGCATCGATATCGGTGCTACTGGTTGCTACTTGTGCACCCAGGTTACAATCCATCCAAATTCTACCATTTACAGATACTACCGTTCCTACAACATACTTAACAAAAGGTGAACATTCAGCAATACCCGTGACTGTACCCGTAGATGCCATAGGTCTTACTTCAAAGGCATAATAAGCGTAAGTACCATCTGCTGTATATGTTAAGGCTGTAGCACCGGATATAGCTAAGGCATTACTACCCAAAGCATCATCGGCACCATACCACTGATAGGTCGATATATCTGACGAACTGTCGTCGCTATCGCTATACGTATAAGTACCCGTGAAAACAGATCCATCTAAACTTATCAAAACTCCCGTTGCTACGGGCGCGGCATTGTTTATATCTTTCTCGCGTAAGCAGCGAACCGAAAAGCCATGGCTCTTGTTCTGCGTATTTAGCCCACTCGTATTTGTCGTAAACTGATATGCCAAACTACGACTGCTCTGTGTACTGCTCCAATACTTACCTGTAACTCCTATATCGTTTAATGTACCATCGGTACTAGACAGATAACCCGCGGCATGTAGTTTTAAATCTGAACCAAAGGCTGCAGCCGATGTGCTCCAGGAATCAACATAGGCCCACTCGCCTTGTGTAGGTAGTCGCCAAGCAGAACCCAACAAAAGACGACATGGGTCGCTAACCGCTGTCCAGGTCGAACTTTCACTAATGGCTGTTGTCCAAGCTGTGTTGGGGATACGAGAAGATCCATCGTGCTGGTAGCCCTGCTTGCGGTTAAACTGCCAATACCAACCTGCAGAGAGAGCACTACCATCGGTAGCTGTAGCTGCCTGCTGAGATGACCCCAAATTTTGAGCCAACCAACACTGGCCCTTAAACTCAGTTAGTGCATAACTCAAATTTACTTCTATGGGAGAAACAAGACCTGCCTTATGGTGTACGGTCATCTTATCAGGACAATAAGATTCACTGCAATCTACTTGCGCATTAAGGCCGCTTATACCGAAAAACAAAACTTACAATCACTAAATATCTCATGACTTAAGGTTAAAGGTGAAAAAGGGTAAAAGTTCAAAGTAAAAAGTAAAAAAGGGTAAAGGGTAGCTTAAGGTTAGATTCGGAACTGTTAAGGCAAAAATGTATCATTTGATCTAAACTATATCAATGAATAATAAACTAAACGCTATAATCGCTCTAACAGTTTTGAATTTTTAATCCACATTTATACTAAGCCAGTATAATTAGTTGTCCTTGTGTAAAAAGTCAGTTAAGTCTTGAATGTTTTGAGGTGTGTCGAGCAAGACACCCTTTTTATCAACGACAAAGACATTAGGCGTACTTAAAACAAAATAATTAGAGGCTGCTGCACTGTTAACACCGCCAGGAGCATAATAATCTGTCCAAGGAAATTTATTTTTTTCATGAGATTTAAGCCAAGTTTCTCTATCATCATCCAAAGCAATACTAGAAACACTCATCCATAAATTATTGTCCTGATTTTCCATCCATGTATTAAGTTCTTTAAGCCAGTGTTCGCAATGGCCACAATCCGATTCGTAGAAAATCACCAAATGGTAATCCTTATCGTCTGTATTCCAATTTAAGACCACATCTTGATTCATAGCATTTTTCACGGTCAGTTTGGGCGCTTTAGCTCCAGGCACCAATTTGGCAATGCCTTCGAGTCTACGTGCAATCTCCATTCTTTTAGATGTAAGGCAATTGGGGTTTTGCAAATGCTTTTCAAGTACCTGCATGCCTTTAGTTATGTTGTAGCTTTCGTATCCTTTGTAGAAATAATCGACAAACCAACCATATACTTTCGGATGTCCTTTTGAAGCCACTTGGCAAGCTAATTCGCCTGCCCTGGCGAATAAGGAATCGCGTAATTCGATACTGGTTGATATTTGTCCGAATATACCCATATACGCACCCATAAACTGGTTCATTTGTCTGCTGCGAAGGAGTAAGGTATCATTTACATCGATATTTTTAAAGTAGTTTTCAATGGTATTATTCAATTGCTCTTTAGGCGTAGCAGTCCAATCTATATCGGGCAATTTTGAGAAGGCAAAGAGTTTTGAGACATATAGCTCACTATTCTGTGCTTGCATGTCATCTATCCATTTGTTATTATTTTTTTGTTGCTTGTTCCATTCTTTTTTAGCTGCCAGCCATACGGGCGCATCCTTGTCTGAATAGCCTTGCAGTAGTTGCTCCAGTAAACTAATTTGACTCATACTCTGAGCTCTTTTATTTACAAATGTATTCCACAAAGTATTTTCAATGTCGTTAATAAATATGAGGCTATCGCCTCTTAAATACAAAGGATTTGCATGTATTTCTATATCTTCTTTATTAAGGTACAGCTGCTGTTCGGCAGGATAAGGCTGATCGGTATGTAATTTTCTATAATTATATGTAATTAAAAATTCGCCAGGTAAAAGAGAATCATGAATGTTTAGCAAAACCGATTGTTTTGCTTTTACATTTTTCAACTCGATTAAAGGCTGTGCGAAACGAATCCCGTTAAAGGGTGTGAGCGTAATATTAGAATCGTAGACACCACGCAATTCGATTTTTAGCTTTCGTTGCTGCGCATTTCCCATTATAGAGAAAAGCGCAGCAAGTACTATTAAAGTTATTTTTTTACAGGGCATTTTTTGGGAATTATATTATCTAAAGCTATTTGTTATTAATCATTTGTAATTAACTTTCGATTATAATTCATCAATTCATTAATCATTTGTTGTTGCTCTTTTATGGCTTGAAGTAATACGGCAGTCATTTGCAAGTAATCAACACTGTAAAAACCATCACGACCTTGCTTTACCATTTCAGGAAATTGTTTTTTTAGCTCCTGAGCAATAAAACCATAACGGGTCCCTTTAGCATATTTGTTTTGATTAATATACTGATAGCTTACACCATTCAGTTGGCTAATTTTACCCAGCATGCCTTGTGCAATTTGAATATGGTCTTTTAATCGAGCATCAGAAGGCACCGTAAAATCGCCATTAATTTTAACGTCCTGCATAAAAGTAGCATTCCCATCGGCATCAAACGTAAGTCCCTTAGCAGTAGCAGTTTGATCTTCACTATTATTATTGATGTAGTTAGCGCCTATTTTTAGATTTTCAGTGGCCGTATGGTCACCCATATCATCACCAATTACATTGGTTAACTGACTTCCATCAACTGCCGGTAGTTTTGAGCTGGCATCCAACTGAACTACATTGTCGGCGCCTGTTCCTACATTATAAGCTGAGGCAGTTCCTAAGCCAGCAATTGCAGATGTATTTATAGCAATTCCAGAAATATCCTGATCGCCTGTATTTGTGCCACTTGTATTACTTAATGTAGTTACCTGTGCCGAAGTAATGCCTGTTTTTGCAGTATTCAAAGCTATAGCAGTTACATTGGTCGCAATATTGTTTGCATTGTCAGCAATTCCAGAAATATCTTGATCGCCTGTATTCGTGCCACTTGTATTTGAAATAATGGTGGCTTGTGCCGAAGTAATGCCTGTTTTTACAGTATTTAAAGCAATAGCAGTTACATTGGTCGCAATATTTGTTGCATTGTCAGTAATTCCAGAAATATCTTGATCGCCTGTATTCGTGCCACTTGTATTTGAAATAATGGTG
>JAESQY010000099.1 GCA_016764915.1 Aliivibrio sp.
GAGATAGGGATTTGAACCCTAGGTACGCTATAAACGTACGCCGGTTTTCAAGACCGGTGCTTTCAACCACTCAGCCATCTCTCCGTGTGGTGTGCGGGCATAATAGCGAGGGGAGGATAGCTTGTAAACCCCTTGAATGATCGTTTGATGGGTTTTTGAACGGATTTTTAAAAATATGTTTATTACAGCAGAAAATGGATAAAAAAAGAGCAGCGATTAGGCTGCTCATAATTTATCTGTTTTCTGGATGATAGAAGCGTTTAAGCTCCGATAACCCTTGCATCAATAATGATAACTTAGGTTTGCCTTTTTTCAGGCGTTTATAATTTTCATCATAGACTTTATAGTTACCAAATTTATCAATCACAGTGGTATGGGTATTAGTAATAAGAGCGATTTCACGACTGTCACCAGCAATGATCCAAGAGCGATTTGCTTTGTCATCAAATAGGTTAATGCCGCTGCTGTAATCCTTTGAATCCGAGCTTACATTCAATACATCTTCCATCAGAGTTGGCACCACATCTAAATGACTGGTAACACGTTCAATAACCTGAGCTTCTCTGTTAGGCCAGTGCATAATCAACGGAACTTGCAGCTGATACTTGCTGTAATTGCTGTTGGCACCCCAAGAGTTGCTGTTGGTGTCGTTAAACTCCATACCGTGATTAGAGGTAATTATAATCACAGTATTTGAGTACTGCTCTGATGCTTGTAAGGTTGTAATAACTTTTGCCAGCTCTGAATCTAAATGTGCCACTGCGTTTTTATATTTAGCAGACAGTATTTGGTCTGCTGTTGAAGTACTTGGTGTAAATTTGCTGTCAATGTCAGATAACTCTTCATAATCAGCAACAGTTTCAAGCTCTAGATAACTGAACCAAGGTGAGTCAACTTTCTGTTCAGAAATCCAAGTCGTCCATTCATCGATAGCGTCGTCATCATCGGTTTGATTGTTTTTTTCGTCGACATTCGCCATTTGAGATTCAGTGAATATAGACTGATAGTAGAGTGAATCCTCAAAATTATTGCCGCTGAATAGACCAAAATCATATTTTCGTTTACTTAATGTTTGCAGCAATAATGGAGATGCACCGTCGGCTTTAATACTTTCAGAATAACCGCCAGGTAAGCCATAGAATAGGCCAAACACACCACTCATATCATTACTGGTGCTGTAGTGGCGATTGAATTTAATATTTTGATTACTAAACTGCCAAAGATTAGGCATGTTATCTGCGGTTAACATGTCACTACGAAGGCTATCAATCATGACTAGCATCACGTTATAACCTTGACCTTGATCTTTAAACGAAAGAGGTTCGATAGGGTAACGAATTATCTCGCTTCCTTCCGCACCTTTTGCTTCACGTAGGCGTTGATACTCTTGTTTATCCAGTAGGCCGTATTTTTCCATAAAGGTTTTGGCTGTCATTGGATAAGAGAGAGGGAAATTTGAACGCTGTGAGGTGATCGGGCGATAAATATTGGCATCAGCCCAAATGTGGATAAGGTGACTGCCAATAAATGAAACAAAGAAGATGATAGCAATGGGCTTACCAACTTGTTTATGAGAGAGCTTTCTCAGTTTGTTCCATACCCACTCTGACAGCATAAGCTGCAACAGGAAGATAATTGGAACCACAATGAACAGGTATTGCCATTGTGAATTGATTTCAGTTTTCTCTTTACTAAGCAACAGCTCCCACACCAGTGGACTTAGATGTAGATGGATCTGTTGATAGGAGTGGGTATCAAGCAGCAGTATCGTTAGACCTAACGTTGCGATAACGGCACTTAAAAAGCGCATTAATCGCTGGGAAGGAACGAGAAAGCTGATTGGAAAGAGAACTAAAATGTAAATCGCAAAAACTAAAAAGCCGAAATGACCCACCCAACTCAAACACAGATAAAGTTGACTGATAAAAGTATCAGGCCAATCTGATTGAATGATGTAACGTGTGCCAATCATCATCGCTGCAATGATGTTGAAAAAGCTGAACCAGTGTCCCCAACTAATTATGCGAGAGACTTTATCACTGTATGTATTTCCGCTATCGACCATTTAGTAATTTTTCTTTTTAGTTATGTGTATGTATGTAACGAAACTTTAATGAGTTTTAGGCTCTTCAATCGAAGATATTAGTGCCTGAGCAAATTTCTCCGCAATGACTTTACGTTGAGCCGCTGGAATTTCTTGATTTAATACGTTGGTAGCAATGTTCCCAACTATCATGAGTGAAAGATCCGCAGATGCTTTGTGCTTGTCTAGTACATCGACAATTTCGTTAAGCATTTGTTCAATTTTTTGGTTACTGTATTTTGATATAATTGGCATAAAATTCTTGAGTTAATAATAGTAAAAACGCGTTATGATAACCTACTATCTACCACAACGAAAAACCTTTTCCATTATGAGCATATCTCTTTCAAACGTTATACTACATAAATTAGCAAAAAACGATCAAGATGAGTTGAATTTTATTCTAAGAAAACAACCTCTTGAGCACAATCATGCCACTGAGAATTTAGTCTCTGAATTGCACCGTGTTTTTAGCTCAAAAGGGGGTAAAGGCTTTGGGATTTTCAAAGATGAGAGTGAGTTTAGTTCCATGCTTAAAGCGTTGCGTGCTGGAGAGCTGAATTTTATCGACTTTAGCGCTCAAGCGGCTCAGCGTTTAAGAAATGAATTGATAAAATACCCCTTTGCAGAAGAGGGTGTTTTGGTCATGGCCGAATATCAATCATTAGCAACGCAATACTTGTTAGTGGGTCTATTACCGTTTAATCACAGTATGAAACTGACTGACCAGTTAGACATCAGTGCGACTGATTATCTGGATATTGCCAAAATGGATATTGTCGCTCGTATTGACCTTTCTACATGGGAAACGGACTCAGACAGTAACCGCTACTTAACTTATATAAAAGGCAGAGTTGGCCGCAAAGTGGCGGATTTCTTTTTAGACTTCTTGCAAGCAGAAGTGGGTATGGACAGCAAAGTTCAAAACCAAGTATTGATGCAAGCGGTGGAAGATTACTGTTCAGATTCACGTTTAGATAAAGAAGAGAGCCAAACGTATCGTAAGCAGGTATACGATTACTGTAATGGTCAATTGCAGTCTGGCGAAGAGGTTGAAGTGAAGGAGTTATCCGGTGAGCTTCCGACATCAGATGCCGGCACTGATTTTTATCAGTTTGCCAATGAGCAAGGTTATGAGCTGGAAGAGAGTTTCCCGGCAGATAGAACCTCACTGCGTAAGCTAACCAAATTTGTAGGCGCTGGTGGTGGTTTATCGGTTAATTTTGACAGCATGTTATTGGGAGAACGTGTTTTTTACGATGCTGAAACGGATACGCTGACCATCAAAGGAACCCCGCCGAATCTGCGCGATCAACTTATACGACGCATTGGCACAGACGACGAGTAATACTCAGACGACATTCTGAGCAAAAGAGCGCTGTAGTTGGCGCTTTTTTTACATCTATTGATCGTAATCAACGGAATTTAACTTTTGACGTGGATAATACCGCGCCTATGAACAATTCAAATCAAAACAACAACAGGGTTCAATTTGAACTAGAAACTGTTGATATGACCATAAGCTTATATTGCGGTAGGTTGCATCGATATCGAGGTGCTAAGTTATGCGCTCATTGCTTGGAAATTAAAGAGTATGTTGCAGAGAGAATCGTAAATTGTAAAAAGTCTGGAGAGAAACCAAGCTGTTCTGATTGTAAAGAGAAGTGCTACAGCAATAGCAAGCGGCTAGAGATTCAACATATTTACCTTTGGTCTAAACCCAAGATAAAGTGGAGGCATCCAATCTTTTATCTGAAAATGAAACTTGGCCGATTTATTCGGAGTGATAGTGCTACCACACTACCAGAGTCCTCAATGCAGAAATGAAAATAGCGCTAATTATGTAGCGCTATTTTTTTATCTACAATATAAGCGATTAAAATCAAAAATAATATGTGAAATAGTGAAAATAGACTTGTGTTCTAAGCGCGAACAAATTAAAAATATAGGTAGTAAATTTATTAGTAGCAACGCGAATGAACGATACAAGGAGTGTTTTGTAATGATGAGAGTAGGTTTAGTTGGTTGGAGAGGAATGGTTGGCTCTGTATTGATGCAGCGCATGGTTGAAGAGAAAGATTTTGACCTTATCGAACCCGTCTTTTCACCACGTCACAAGTTGGTATTCCAGCTCCAAAATTAGGCAACAATGAGGGTGGCCTATTACAAGATGCGTTTGATATTGATAGCTTGAAACAACTTGATGCGATCATTACCTGTCAAGGCGGCAGTTATACCGAGAAAGTGTATCCAGCATTACGTCAAGCAGGTTGGAAAGGGTATTGGATTGATGCGGCATCGACGCTTCGTATGAAAGATGATGCGATCATTACCTTAGATCCGGTCAATTTTAATCAAATTCAACAAGGAATCCACGGCGGAACCAATACCTTTGTCGGCGGAAACTGTACTGTTAGTTTGATGTTGATGGCGGTAGGAGGTTTATACCAAGCTGGTTTGGTTGAGTGGATGAGTGCCATGACATATCAGGCGGCATCAGGTGCAGGCGCTAAGAATATGCGTGAATTGATCTCTCAAATGGGTGTAATTAACGATTCAGTGACTTCTGAGCTTGCTAATCCTTCAAGCGCTATCTTGGATATTGATAGAAAAGTGGCCGAAACTATTCGTTCACACTCTTTTCCTACTACTGAGTTTGGTGCGCCACTTGCCGGTTCACTGCTTCCTTGGATTGATGTTAAGCGCGCTAATGGTCAGAGCAAAGAGGAGTGGAAAGGCTCAGTTGAGACGAATAAAATTCTTGGATTAGATGGTAACCCTGTGCCAATTGATGGTACCTGTGTACGAATTGGTGCCATGCGTTGCCATGCACAAGCGTTGACGATTAAGCTCAAGAAAAATGTACCAATGGATGAGATTGAAGGCATTATCGCCAGCCATAACGATTGGGTTAAAGTGATTCCGAATGAACGAGAGATCACTTGCCAAGAGTTAACACCAGCCAAAGTCACTGGTACACTCTCAGTTCCGGTTGGACGTTTGCGTAAAATGACAATGGGAGATGACTTCTTAAATGCCTTCACGGTCGGCGATCAGCTTTTATGGGGCGCTGCAGAACCTCTTCGTAGAACATTGCGTATTATTCTTGCTGAAAAATCGTAGCTATTTACGAGTAAATCTAGTCAATTAAATGCCTCGACATTCGAGGTGTTTTTTTGAGAGAAATATCACGTTTTACATTTCTCTGACTAAAAGTCGCTGTATTTGTTTATCATGCTCGGATTAAACATCTGAGGTATTTATGAAGAAAACACAAGGTTTTACACTCATCGAGTTGGTTGTCGTCATTGTTATTTTGGGCATACTGGCTGTTGTTGCCGCACCTAAATTTATCAACCTTCAAAATGATGCAAGAGCTTCTGATGTGAAAGGAGCGGCAGGAAGCATTAATAGTGCGGCACAGTTAGCTCATTCAAAAGCGGTTATTCTTAATAAGGAAAATGAACCTCATTATAGTCTTGCTGGTTATGGGTCATTAACCTATGGCTACCCGGTTATCGAAAATGGTGGGTTAGAGCAATTCTTAGATATGGATATGAAGATGGCTTCGTTAGATCATGACTGGGTGTGGGCTGGTTACAATACTGGTGGTAATCCAGCAGATGCTGATTACCGAGTGATCACCTTGTCATCACTGTTTTCTGCTGTCCCAGATCGAGACCAGATTATCGCAACCAACTGTTATGTCAAATATACAACGGCCATGGAAATCAACGGAACGTATAACGTTGAGTCATTCACTGACGGCTGTTAATCGCTGATTTTGTGTCTATTGGCTGGTTGGGGGAATCACTCTTTCTGATGCTTCAGGTAATTCACTGCCACAATGTTTGCAGTAGAGTGAATCCTCTTCATGGCCACTTCGAGTGCAATTAGGACACTTGACTAGCTGCCTATGGGCACTCATTTCATGGCTAAGCTCTGCCGTAATAATTCCAGTTGGTACAGCAAGAATGGAATAACCTAACAACATAGTTAAAGAAGCAACGGCTTTACCTAAGTGAGTTTGTGGGACTAAGTCTCCATAACCAACAGTAGTAATGGTAACAATGGCCCAATAGATACTTTGTGGGATGCTGGTAAAGCCATTTGCAGGCCCTTCAATAACAAACATCATAGATCCAAAAACGGAGACTAAAATCGCGACGGCACTAAAGAATATGATGATTTTTCGTTTGGACATCAATAACGATCGCATAAGAATATTGGAATCTTTCAGGTATCGAACCAGCTTTAATATTCTAAAAATACGCATGACACGTAATAAGCGGATAATAGCCAAGAAGCTAGCGCTAGGGAAGATCAAAGCAAGATAGGTCGGTAGAATAGCCAGTAGATCGATAACGCCATAAAAGCTTCGAGCATACGCCGTTGGTTTAGGTGAGCAGTAGAGACGTAATAGATATTCGATAGTGAACATCGCAGTAAAAGAGTACTCCACAAACCTTAATATATCACCATATTGCTGATGTATGTGGCTTATTGACTCTAGTATCAATGTGAGCTGTGAGGCCAGAATAATGATAATCAGGAAAATATCAAACGTTTTTCCTGCTTGAGTATGAGTGCCAAAAATTATCGTATATAACTGATGCTTGAGTTTTTTGATGACCATTACCGCAAATTTTGTGATGTGTTATCTGCTTAGAGTAATAAAAAAACACCAAACACGCTAATTGAATGTTTGGCGTTTAAATGAACTGTGATGTTTTATTACGCTAAACCAGGTAATAAGTTTCTTACACCGGTAGCAATAAACTCAATACCCAGTGCACCAAGAATCAAACCCATAATACGAGTAATCACGTTGATACCCGTTTGTCCTAAAAACCTCACAATATACGGCGCACAGCGAAACAGTGCCCAAGTACATATCGCAAATAGAACTATCGTAATAATGAGACCTAAGATGTTCTGCAACGTTGAGTATTTCGAACCATAAACTATGGTTGAACTTATCGCACCGGGTCCGGCCATTAACGGCATAGCAAGAGGTACAACCCCAATTTGCTCTCGAGTGTTGTATTCTGACTGTTCCTGTTTATTTTGCTTATCTTCACCGAGCTTTCCACTCATCATCGAGAAGGAGATACTGAGTAACAGTAATCCGCCTGCCACTCTAAAAGAGTCCAGTGAAATACTGAACATATCAAGCAGTAACTGGCCGACAAGCAGAGACACGATCAAGATAATAGCGACAGCAAGATTCGCTGTGGCGGCCGTCCTTGCTTTCTCTTCTGGGGTTAAATGACCCGTTAGAGAGACAAAAATTGGCATTATTCCTATTGGGTTAACGGTTGCAACTAAACCAAGGAAGAATTGTAGATATATTGCAATTTCAATTGATTGCATTAGCGATGTACCTAATTAAAGACAGTGATATTTTCGGGTAATGTAAATGAAAGGCTGATGAAAAACTAGTGAATAAAAGTATGCCAACGTTTTAGTATAGCTAATGTTTTTTTTTTGTTAATTTCGTTACGAAGTGTGAGATTTGAATGGTATTTATTATCAATAGGGTTTATTTTGATGTCCATCCGTATCTGCATTTATTATGGTTGTAGTTCACATTTTATTTTTCTCTTTTGTTTTTTATTAACATGTGAATGTAAGATAATTACATTAATTTGATTGTTAACTGAGCAAAATCTGAGGGTGAATTTGAAGGGCTAGTGCCGTTGGGTCATGTAACTATATGTTATGTATGTTTATTTTTAATATGCACGACAAGTAGATACTTAATGGCTAATTAGTTTACTAGAAGTGATCTGAATCAACTTCTTTCGAGGCGTGAAATATTATAATCAGTTTTGAAAGCAATTTACTAAGTATGGGTAGCATTAGTAATAGATATGATGATAAGTTCATCAATCTTAAGGAATTAAGTCGCATCCTTACTAAATAGTTTTTAATTTTTAGGAGATCCATTATGCCTGTAACAAATTTGGCTGAACTTGATGCATTAGTTGCTCGTGTGCAAGCGGCGCAAAAGGAATTTTCTACTTTCTCTCAAGAAAAAGTAGACGCAATTTTTCGTGCCGCATCATTAGCTGCAAACAATGCTCGTATTCCTTTGGCGCAACAAGCGGTAGCAGAGTCAGGTATGGGTATCGTTGAAGATAAAGTGATTAAGAATCATTTTGCCTCTGAATTTATCTACAACAAATATAAAGATGAGAAAACTTGCGGAATTCTAGAAGAGAATGAAGAGTTTGGTACAATGGTCATTGCTGAGCCAGTCGGTATCATTTGTGGTATTGTTCCAACGACTAATCCTACTTCCACCGCAATTTTCAAATCACTTATCTCATTGAAAACGCGTAATGCAATCATATTCTCACCACACCCACGTGCTAAAAACTCTACCAATGATGCGGCAAGAATTGTGCTAAACGCAGCTGTAGCAGCGGGCGCACCGAAAGATATTATTGGTTGGATTGACCAACCATCAGTTGAACTATCAAATGCACTAATGAAGCATGATGGCATTAATCTTATTCTTGCTACTGGTGGTCCAGGCATGGTTAAGGCCGCTTACTCATCAGGTAAGCCAGCAATTGGTGTTGGTGCGGGTAACGTACCGGTTGTTATCGATGAGACCGCAGATATTAAGCGTGCAGTGGCTTCTGTATTGATGTCAAAAACATTTGATAACGGCGTGGTTTGTGCCTCTGAGCAAGCCGTTATTGTTATGGACGAAGTATACGACGAAGTTAAAGCGCGTTTTGCTTCCCATAACGGTTATGTGTTAAGTAAATCTGAAGCTGATAAAGTACGTAAGATTTTATTGATTAACGGTAACTTGAATCCCGATATCGTTGGTCAGCCAGCGACTAAAATTGCAGAAATGGCGGGCATTAAAGTTCCTGCAGATACCAAGATTTTGATAGGCGAAGGTGGTGAAGTATCATTTGATGATGAATTCGCTCATGAAAAACTCTCTCCTACTTTAGGTATGTTCCGTGCGTCTTCATTTGAAAATGCGGTTGAACAAGCTTGTACTATGGTTGACATCGGCGGTATTGGACACACGTCTGGTCTGTATACGAACCAAGATACGAACAAAGATCGCATTAAGTATTTCGGTGACAAAATGAAGACCGCACGTATTCTTGTGAATATTCCAACCACACATGGTGGTATTGGTGATCTTTATAACTTCAACGTTGCACCGTCACTAACTTTAGGTTGTGGTTCATGGGGTGGTAACTCTATCTCAGAGAATGTAGGTCCTAAACACCTGATCAACAAAAAGACAGTAGCAAAGCGAGCTGAAAATATGTTGTGGCACAAACTTCCTAAATCTATCTACTTCCGTCGTGGTAGTCTACCAATCGCACTGAGTGATCTTGAAGACAAAAAACGTGCCTTCATAGTGACTGACCGTTTCTTATTTAATAATGGCTATACCGAGGAAGTGGTGACATTGTTAAAAGCACAAGGTATCGAAGTTCATACTTTCTTTGATGTTGAAGCGGACCCAACACTTTCAATTGTTGAAAAAGGGGCAGAAGCAATGAAGAGCTTCCAGCCTGACGTCATTATCGCTTTAGGTGGTGGCTCCCCGATGGATGCTGCTAAGATTATGTGGGTAATGTACGAACACCCAGAAACTCACTTTGAAGAGCTCGCAATGCGTTTTATGGATATCCGTAAGCGTATTTATAAGTTCCCTAAAATGGGTAAAAAAGCGGAATTAGTTTGTATTACAACAACATCTGGTACGGGCTCTGAAGTCACCCCTTTTGCTGTGGTTACTGATGATAAAACGGGTGCTAAGTACCCATTAGCTGATTACGAATTGACTCCTCATATGGCAATCGTTGATGCGAACCTCGTCATGAATATGCCTAAGTCTCTAACTGCGTTTGGGGGCTACGATGCCGTGACTCACGCACTAGAAGCTTATGTATCAGTATTGGCGAACGAATACTCAGATGGTCAAGCGCTACAAGCACTTAAGATGCTGAAAGAGTACCTACCATCAAGCTATGCTAATGGTGCTGCGGACCCTATTGCTCGTGAGAAAGTGCACAATGCCGCGACCATCGCTGGTATCGCGTTTGCGAATGCTTTCTTAGGTGTGTGTCACTCAATGGCCCATAAATTGGGTGCTGAGTTCCATATTCCACACGGCCTTGCGAATGCTTTGCTTATCTCTAATGTGGTTCGTTACAACGCGAATGATAACCCGACTAAGCAAACCGCATTTTCTCAGTATGCAAGCCCACAAGCGCGTCGACGTTATGCTGAAGTTGCCGATCACTTAAGTTTAAGTCAAGTTGGTGACCGTACCGCTCAGAAAATTGAACGTTTATTGACATGGTTAGAAGAGCTGAAAATCGCATTGGATATTCCATTATCAATCCAAGCGGCAGGTGTTGCAGAAGCCGATTTCCTAGCAAAACTTGATCAACTATCAATTGAAGCGTTTGATGACCAGTGTACTGGTGCTAACCCTCGCTATCCTCTAATCTCAGAGCTTAAAGAAGTTCTTAAGTCTGCGTATTATGGTACTGTGTTTGTGGAAGGTGAAACGTTTGAAGGGACTACCGTGATTAAGAAAACGGTGGAAGTTAAGATATCAAAAAATAAAAAGAGTTAATTTGTTAGCGTTTGATAGTTAGCTTAATCGTAAATAAAAACCCACTTCATATTAAGTGGGTTTTTTTGATCAATCTGAAGACTAATGACATTCCGCTTCTAACATACGGCCGTTAAAAGAGTCATTTTGTACTATGTATTCAGTGTTTCTTACTAGCTCACTTTGTAATTTTACTTGTGAGCCGGTTGAAGGCAGTTGGTCAATACAGTGAAAGGTAGGAGTTATTCCACCGACTCTGATTTTAAACTTATTCAGCTCTTTGGCCCAACTTTGGGTAATACCGGTCAATACTGCTCGTGAATTGCTGAGTGAGTCAAATTCAATATTTTGTATCTGGTTCGTTACTAAATTGATAATCACACCCTGCTTATTGTGATTTCGCATATTTTGAGCTGCGCTTTTACCAACACAGAATAACCTGCTAGCTAAATCAGTGAGTTGAGAGCTAAAAATCTCAACACTGTTGCTACTAAGTAAAGACGGCGATGGATCTTCAACCAAGGTATTGATCATGACATCGATACCCATTTCATATTGATCATCGATCAAGGAAAAAATCTGACGAATATTGTCATCGGATTCATCATTTAAAAGGTAACTAGAAACGTGTCCTCCAAGGTGCTCGCAGGTTTGATGTGTTGCTAACAAATTTTCATTGTTGCAATCGATCAATATCAGCCGAGCCCCTAAGGCTGAAAAGTGGCATGAAATTGCACGGCCGATTTGACTGCCTGCTGATGTTATTAAAATAATAGAGTCTTTAATTACCATTATTGTTTCTCCCTCCCCCAGATATGCACAAAATACAAGGTTGATTCAGGCATAGGAAAATAAGCATGGTAGATAAACACAAGTTATGCGAAGTCATGGGTCAGAGATTAGAAGAAATAGTTATGAAATAGGTAAAAACCAGATGATGGTCTCATTTATTTGGGACTCAGGAGTGAAGGTGGCATAAAGCTTGGTATGTAGGCTTTTGAAAAATTACGAGACTCTTTTCATATCGGCCGTTCTCTTGGCAATGATCAGCGCATTATAGAGCTCATTAGCAGCAACATTGAATGATTGTGTTGAGGGATTAGCAAGTTGGCGTCGGTCATGGCCTGAAAGGTTGTGATAAAGTTCTTCAGGAAGCTGAAAGGTATTTTGGGGCAGTTGCGCCAATGAACTTGGTGCCAAATGTTGCAGTAATCGAGTATCTGCTATACCACCAGAATGAAAACTTTTAGATTGAGTCGCTGATCGACGATACGACACTTCACTAGCGGACAGTTCAACTTCAGCCGCAACACCTAAGCTGTCACGTAGTGAATTTGGGTGACTCGTTTCAGGAAGTTGCTGCGGATTTTTTTCACATAAATTGTTAGATAAAAGAGACATCATTAAAGCAAAGTCAGCACGTCGACCAGATTCAACAGCGCGGTTAAGTTTATCTCCTAACTGTGTTTCGTTAATTAGGTAGGCTTTATCTAATGTGTGAAGGTGCATACTAAATTCCTTTGTTGATATAAGCTTATCGGCTTAAAACAAAAATCTTTAGTGGTTTAGACATAAAAAAGGCTAACTTAAGTTAGCCTTTAATCGATAAATAACCGTTCGATTATTTACTTAGATTTGCAGCAACGAATTCCCAATTTACAAGTGCCCAGAAAGCATTCATGTAATCAGGACGTACATTACGGAAATCGATGTAGTAAGCGTGTTCCCATAGGTCAACAGTTAGAAGAGGTGTAGACCCTTCATCTGTTAGGGGAGTCGCTGCATTTGAAGTATTCACGATCTCTAGTGAGCCATCTGCTTTTTTAACAAGCCAAGTCCAAGAAGAACCGAAGTTGTTGATTGCAGAGTCAGTGAATTTTGCTTTGAAGTCTGCAAAAGAACCAAACGAGTTGTTAATTGCGTCAGCAACAGCGCCAGTTGGCTCACCACCTGCTTTAGGTGCTAAACAGTTCCAGTAGAACGTATGGTTCCAAATTTGAGCTGCGTTGTTAAATACGCCACCAGTAGAAGTTTTGATAATCTCTTCTAATGATTTTCCTTCAAATTCAGTGCCAGGAATAAGGCCATTAAGCTTTACTATGTAAGTATTGTGGTGTTTTCCGTGGTGGAAATCTAATGTCTCTGATGAGATGTGTGGTTCAAGTGCATCTTTAGCAAATGGTAGAGCAGGTAATTCGAATGACATTGCGTATTCTCCATGTATGATGCCAGTTTGTACTGACAAAATTTCCAATAATTATTGTTTTGTGGAACTGTTTTTTATTTTAGCAAGTTTTTACTTTATTAAAA